>JBILYJ010000237.1:0-7593 GCA_044377795.1 Reyranella sp.
GTCGATGCCTGCTGCAAGGCTTGGACTGACCTTCTCGCCACACCGCAAAGGATCGCATCCATCACAAGCCGGCGATGGGCTGAACTGTCATGAGTTCTGTCGCTTGGTATAACCGACATTTGGTGGAGAGAAGGTCTCTCCACTCCGCGTGGAGTTTACCCCGAGGTACTTGAGGGGCGCTCCGGTCGAGACGACGGGTTTTTGTTAAGCCGACGTCATCTCGATCGCGACCTTGCCGACGACCTTGCGGTCGATCAGGGCGCGGAAGGCCTCGGCGGCCTGTTCCATCGGGAAGCGGTGCGAGACGTGCGGGCGCATCACGCCGAGCGCCGCGAGCCGCGGCAGTTCCTCGACATAGTCGCGGCCGAGTTCCGGCGACAGGCGCAGGATCGTCTCGCCGGCGCGCACGCCCAGCACCGACAGGCCCTTGATCAGGATGTGGTTGGACATGAGTTTGCTCGGCCCGCCCGAGGTGAAACCGACCACCAGCAGGCGCGCGCCGTACGCGGCAGCCCTCACCGACTTCTCCAACACCTCGCCGCCCACCGGATCGTAGATCACGTCGGCGCCCTTGCCGTTCGTCAACGCCTTCACGGCAGCGACGAAGTCACCGCTCCGGTAGTTCACGACCTCGTCGGCACCGTTCTCACGCACGATGGACAAGCGACCGTCGTCGCTGCCAGTCGCGATGACCCGCGCGCCGAGATGCTTACCCAATTGAACCGCCGCAAGGCCGACGCCGCCCGAGGCACCATGGACCAGCAGGACCTCGCCCTTCTTCAGGGCGGCGCGATGAACCAGCGAGTGATAGGCAGTCTGCGCGGCGACGCGGAAGCCGGAGCCCTCGGCGAACGACCAGCCCTCCGGCAGGCGCATGAGATTGCCGCCGGCCTTCAGCTTCACGTATTCGGCGAAGGCACCGGGACGTACGCCGAAGATCACCCGGTCGCCGACCTTCCAGCTGGTGACGCCGTCGCCGAGCGCATGGATCGTCCCCGCCCCTTCCATGCCGGGCACGAAGGGCAGCTCCGGCTTGTGCTGGTAGCCGCCGGCCACCATCAGCACATCGGGAAAATTGACTGAAGCAGCGCCGACCCGGACGACGATCTCGCCCGCTCCCGCTTCGGGGATCGGGTGCTCCTGGATATGGAGAACGGAAGGATCGCCGAGGCGATCGCAGACGATGGCTCGCATGAGGGGGGCGCCCATGGAGAGCGCGCTAGTCGAGCTCGAAGGCGTTCTTGTAGTCGAGCTTGAGCGCCGGATCCTGGTCTTCCTTGCGCAGCAGGCAGTTGCCGACCACCAGCACCTCGATCTCGCTACCCATGAAGCAGCGCCACGCATCCTCCGGCGTGCAGACGATCGGCTCGCCGCGCACGTTGAACGAGGTGTTCACGATCACCGAGCTGCCCGTCTTCGCCTTGAAGGCCGAGATCAGGTCGTGGAACGGCTTGTTGGTCTCTTCATGCACCGTCTGGATGCGGCCCGAATAGTCGACGTGCGTCACAGCCGGAATGTCGGAGCGCGGCACGTTCAGCTTCTCGATGCCGAACAGCTTCTCTTCCTCTGCGGTCATCTTGCGGCGGCGTTCCTCGACCACCGGCGCGACCATCAGCATGTAGGGGCTGTCGGTGTGGAACTCGAAATACTTGTCGACGTCCTCGCGCAGCACCGCCGGCGCGAAGGGACGGAACGACTCGCGGTACTTCACCTTGAGGTTGAGCGTCTTCTGCATCGAGGGCGAGCGTGCATCGCCCAGGATCGACCGGGCGCCCAGCGAGCGCGGACCGAACTCCATGCGGCCCTGCATCCAGCCGACCGCCTTGTCGTCGGCCAGTGCCTGCGCGGTCTGGTCGATCATCTCCTCGGTCGTCAGGCGCGAGAACTTCGCGCCGACGGCCGTGAGGCGCTCGGCGATCTCGTCGTCCTTGTAGTCCGGGCCGAGATAGGAGCCGGCCATGCCGTCCATGTGGCCGTTCAGCTTGCGCGGCTGGCCGAGGAAGCCGTGATAGGCGGCGTAGGCCGCGCCCACCGCTCCGCCGGCATCGCCGGCCGCGGGCTGCACCCAGATGCCGTCGAAGATGTTCTCGCGCAGCAGCTTGCCGTTGGCCACGCAGTTCAGCGCGACGCCGCCCGCCAGGCAGATGTTTTTGACGCCGGTTTCCTTCTTCACCGACCGGCCGAGGCGGATCACGATCTCCTCGGTCACGGCCTGGATCGACGCCGCGAGATCCATGTGATGCTGCGTGAGCTGTTCCTCGGGAGTGCGCCGCGCGCCGCCGAACAGCGCGCCGAACTTGTCGTTCGTCATGCGCAGGCCGGTGCAATAGTCGAAGTAGCTCTGGTCGAGGCGGAAGGTGCCGTCTTCCTTGAGGTCGACGATCTTGTCGAGGATCAGGTTCTTGAACTTGGGCTCGCCATAGGGCGCGAGGCCCATGACCTTGTATTCGCCCGAGTTGACCTTGAAGCCGGTATAGTAGGTGAAGGCCGAGTAGAGCAGGCCGATCGAGTGCGGGAAGTGGATCTCTCGCAGCATCTCGAGCTTGTTGCCGCTTCCCATGGCAAGCGACGTCGTCGCCCACTCGCCGACGCCGTCCATGCAGAGGACGGCCGCCTCTTCATAGGGCGAAGGGAAGAAGGCCGAAGCGGCGTGGCTCTGGTGATGCTCGCCGAACAGCAGGCGCTTCTGCCAGTCGAAGTCCGGCTCCCACTTCTTCATCTCATCGCGCAGCAACATCTTCTGAAACAGCTTCTCCTTCAGCCACAACGGCATGGCCATGCGGAAGGAGGTGAAGCCGCGCGGCGCGTAGGCGAGGTAGGTCTCGAGCAGGCGCTCGAACTTCAGGAACGGCTTGTCGTAGAAGGCGACGTAGTCGACGTCCTGCAGCTTGATTCCGGCGCGGTCCAGACAGAACTGGACCGCGTTCTGCGGGAAGCCCGCATCGTGCTTCTTGCGGGTGAACCGCTCTTCCTGCGCTGCACTCACCAGGTGGCCGTCCTCGATCAGCGCGGCCGCGCTGTCGTGATAGAAGGCCGAGATGCCGAGCACCCGCATGGAAGGTCCTACCCTTTAGAAGAGCGTGTAGATGAACGGCGCGATCGCCGAACCCTTGGTGAGAACGATCAGGCCGCCGAAGATCACCATCATGATCATGATCGGCAGCAGCCAGAACTTCTTGCGCTCGCGCATGAAGGCCCAGAGTTCGACGATAATGGAGCCCATGGATCGGTCCTTTCGGAATCAGAACTGGTTTTTCATCGATTGCGGCGGCGGCCCCGGCGGGCTGCGGTCGATCCAGTAGCTCTTGGCATTCCGATCGAGCTTCAGCCGCAGGAAATCCTTGCCGAAGGCACGCATCACCAGGCCGATCGGCATGATGGTGACGAAGAACAGGAGGCCCAGAACCAGCGGGTTCATGACCTTGTAGAGGAGCAGGCCGAACTTCAGCCACAGCCGGTTCAGCGGCCCGAGCGCCTTGGGATAGACGAGCGCCACGATAAGGAACAGCGCCGCCAGCGGCAGCATCCACTTCCAGGCCGCGGCGTGTTCGAATCCGTGGCTCCACAGGTTGATCGCGCTCAGGATTCCGAAGAATCCGGCGAACACGAACCCGAAGCCGCGATCGGAGCCCGCCTTGACGTGCTCCTCGCGGGAAAAGTCCTCATGAAGCTGGCTGGTCGCCATTTACCGGAGCGTTCTTCAGTTGATTGGGGCTCTTAACTCTCTGATCCCAAACGCCAAGTCAATCGGCGACCAGCAGAGGGTGGCTATTCCGCCGCAACCGAGGCGAAACGATGGGTCAGCAGCGCCTCGAGCGTCATGCGCCAGACCGCGGCCGCCCGTTCGAAGCTCAGCCCGTCACGGCGACGCAACACGATCCAGGCTTCGAGGGAGAGGGCCGCGCCGATGGCGTCCGCCAGCTCCTCGCGGGCCTGCTCGCCCAGGCTCGCGAATTCCGGGGCGAAAGCCTCGAAAGTGGACTTCCGCAGCTCCAGCTTGAAGGCCTGGCCGCGCTCGATCAGGGCCGGATGGTCCACGAACTGGCCGGCGGCGACCCGCAGCGGGACGATCTTGTCGAACACTTCGGCAAAACCCTGGACCACGGAGGCGACCCGCTCCGCCAGAGGGCGGGAGTCGGAGGCCTGCTGGGGGACCACGATGCCCTCACCAATGGCGTCCAGGACAGTAACGAAAAGTGACTCAACGTCGCCGAAATGCTGGAAAACCGAGCGGACGGAGACATCGGCCCGGCGGGCGACGGCCACTACGGTCGGCGCCGTGCTGGTCTCGGCGATCATGACCTTCGCGGCCTCGATGATCTTGCGACGGGTCTCGGCGGCGCGACGATTGCGACCATCGGGACGGGCTGTCCCCTTCGAGTCCGTTCCTGCTGCCACTACCGCCACTGCGTTGCCGCGCGGCATCACCGCTGCTTCGCTCATGTGCAAATTCCTAATCCGGAGTTCAGGCTTGGATGGTCAACGTCCGACCGGTCGCCTATGGAAGGCGTGAGATAAGGGCCGACTGCGGCAGCAACAAGGTAAAGACGGTCGCACCACCATGAATACGAGCCATGCAAAAGCCCCGCTCGCCGTCCTGTGGGACTTCGGCGGCGTGATCCTTTCCAGCCCCTTCGACGCGTTCAACCGCTACGAAGCCGAGGCCGGACTTCCCAAAGATTTCCTGCGCAGCCTGAATACGCGCAATCCAGATACGAATGCCTGGGCGAAAATGGAACGAAGCGAGGTTTCGCTCCAGGGCTTCGTCGACCTGTTCGAGGAGGAGGCCCGCCTCCAGGGACAGCGCGTCGAGGGCTGGAAGATTCTGCAGGCACTGAGCGGCGACATTCGGCCGCAGATGGTCGAAGCGCTGCGCCGCTGCAAGGCCACGTTCCGTGTGGCCTGCATCACCAACAACATGAAGGCCGGCGAAGGGCCCGGCATGGCGCGCAGCCCGGAGAAGGCCAAGGCCGTGGCCGAGATCCTGTCTCTTTTCGAGCATGTCATCGAATCGAGCAAAGTCGGCCTGCGCAAGCCCGATCCCCGCATCTACCAGCATGCCTGCGACCTGCTGGGCGTGCCGCCCGATCGCTGCATCTACCTCGACGATCTCGGCATCAACCTGAAGCCGGCGCGCGCCCTGGGCATGCGCACCATCAAGGTCGGCGATCCCGACATCGCGATCGACGAATTGCAGGCGATGGTGGGATTCCCGCTGCGAGGCTGATGCCGTGAAGCGCACCGCCTCTCCGATCACGGCGAAATATCTGCAGAACGCCGCCGTGTTCTATCTGGAGCGATACGCCAGTTCGGCCGAGGGATTGCGTCGCGTGCTGCGTCGCCGGGTGTCCAAGGCCCGGCTGCTCGAGGCGCCCGTGATGGACAATGCCGAGGAGGCCATCGAAGCGGTCGTGCAGAAATTCGTGGCGGCCGGCCTGCTGGACGACAAGGCCTTCGCGCAGACCAAGGCGCGATCGCTGCACCGCCGCGGCGTCTCGGGCCAACTGACACGCCAGCGCCTGCAGGTCGCCGGCGTGGGGCGCGACGACGTCGATAGCGCCCTGGCTGCGCTGGACGAGGAACTCGGCACCGATCCCGCCCGGCGGGAAATCCAGGCCGCCGTGGCCTTCGCCCGCCGGCGCCGGCTCGGTCCCTTCCGTGTGAAGGATCGCGAGGAAAAGAAAGCACGCGACCTCGCCTCGATGGCGCGCGCAGGCTTCGCCTACGCCCTCGCCCGCAAGGTCATCGAGTCGACGGACCCCGATGCTCTGGACGAAACCTGAACGGCTCGCCATGGTTCAGCCAGCGAGGCACTGATGAACGTCACGATCTGGCACAATCCGCGCTGCAGCAAGTCGCGGCAGACTCTCGACCTGCTGAAGAGCAACGGCGTGGAGCCCACGATCCGCGAGTATCTCAAGCAGGCGCCGAGCAAGACGGAGGTGGAGAAACTCGTGACGATGGTCGGCGGCGATCCGCGCGAGCTGATCCGTGATGGAGAGACGGAATTCAAGGCGCTGAAACTCAGGAAGGCGGACCTCACCAAGGCGCAGATCGTGGACGCGATCGCTGCGCACCCCGTCCTGCTGCAGCGTCCGATCGTCGTGAAAGGCGCCCACGCCGTGATCGGCCGGCCGCCCGAAGCGGTCCTGCCTCTCCTGAATTGACGCCATGACCGGACGGCTTCGCCTCTGGTCGGGCTACGTTCTCTTCTTCTACGTCGTCACCCATCTCCTCAATCACGCGCTCGGCCTGATCTCGCTGCGCGTCCTCGAAGAAGGCCGGCACTGGTTCGCCTTCGTCTGGAGCAATCCCGCCGGCCTGACTGTTCTCTACGGCGCCCTGTTCGGCCACTTCTGCCTCGCCCTGTGGTCGCTGTACCGGCGGCGCGCGCTGAAACTATCGCGCTGGGAATGGACGCAATGGATCCTCGGTGCGTCGATCATCCCGCTGGGCGTAATCCATGTCGTCGGCACGCGCCTCGCCGAGACGCTCTACGACGTCGAGTCGGGCTATCCGTGGGTGCTGGGATCGCTCGTCGCCGGCAGCTGGACAGGCATTCTGCGGCAGTTCTCCCTGCCGCTCGTCGTCTGGATGCATGGCTGCATCGGCCTGCATTTCGCGCTGCGCCTCAAGCCCTGGTACGGCGATTGGCTGCCGCTCCTCTACGGCCTCTCTCTCCTGATCCCTGCCGCCAGCCTTGCCGGCGCCGCCGTCGCGCTGCGCGACGTCGCCGAGCTCGCGCAGCGTCCCGGCTTCCTCGAAGCCCTGTTCGAGCGCGCGCATGTTCCAGCGCCGGAGCAGGTCGCCCACCTCTATTCGATCGCGGCCGGGCTCGAATACACCGCCCTCGCGCTGCTGCTCGTGGCGATCGCCGCGCGCCCCTTGCGCGATCTCTGGGAGCGGCGCGCCGGCGTGGTGCGTCTCGACTACGAGGAACGACGCAGCGTGACCCAGCCGGCCGGCCTCTCGATCCTCGAGATGAGCCGGGTGGCCGGCATTCCCCACGCCTCGGTCTGCGGCGGTCGCGGCCGCTGCTCGACCTGCCGCGTTCGCATCTCCGGCGACGATCGCCAACGGCTGCCGCCGGCATCGCCGGAGGAAGCGAAGGTGCTGGCGCGCATCGGCGCTCCGGCCAACGTCCGGCTGGCCTGCCAGCTGCGCCCGCCGCCCGGTCACTACCGGGTGGCGCTGCTGCTGCCGGCCGCCGCCGGCCCGGTCGAAGCCTATCGCCGCCAGCCCCAGGCCCATGGCGGCGAGCGCTATATCGCGGTGCTGTTCGCCGATATCCGCGGCTTCACCACCATCTCGGAAGGCAAGCTTCCCTACGACGTCGTGTTCCTGCTCAACCGCTACTTCCGCGCGACCGGACAGGCCGTCGAGGCGGCCGGCGGGCGTCTCGACAAGTTCATCGGCGACGGGGTGATGGCGATCTTCGGCCTTAACCAGGAGCCGCAGGTCGCGTGCCGCCAGGCGCTCGATGCGGCGCGGCGCATGGCGCTGGCCCTTGCCGACCTCAACGAAGCGATGTCGGGCGATCTCGACATGCCGCTGCGCATCGGTATCGGCATTCACGCCGGGCCCGCGATCGTG
>JBILYJ010000238.1:0-7591 GCA_044377795.1 Reyranella sp.
CCATGCCGACATCGCGGTGTGGCTCAACATCACGCCCGACCATATCGACCGGCATGGCGATCTCGCGGGCTACGTGGCGGCAAAAAAGAACATCTTTGCCCGCCAGCACGCCGGCGACTGCGTCGTGATCGGCACCGAAGACGAGGCCTCGCGCGACGTCGAGCGCGAGATGGCGGCGCGTTCCGGCATCGCCTGCGTGCCGGTGGCGCTCGACCGCCCCGTGGCCAACGGCATTTCCTACCGCGCAGGCATGCTGGTCGATGCCGACGGCTACACGGTCGACTTCTCCGACGTGCTCACCCTGCCGGGCGACCACAATGCGCAGAACGCGGCCTGCGCCTGGGCGGTCTGCCGCTGGCTCGACGTGCCTCGCGAGATGATTGTCGCCGGCCTGCGGACCTATCCCGGCCTGCCGCACCGCCAGGAGCGCGTCGCCGCCGTCGGCAAGGTCGTCTACGTCAACGACAGCAAGGCGACGAACGCCGATGCCACGGCGCGCGCGCTGTCGAGCTACGACGAGATCTACTGGATCCTCGGCGGTCAGGCGAAGGAGGGCGGCGTGGCGCCGCTCGCGTCGTACTTCGGCCGTATCCGCCATGCCTTCCTGATCGGCGAGGCGACCGAGCTGTTTGCCGGCCAGCTCGAGGGCAAGCTGCCCCACAGCCGCTGCGGCGACCTGCAGTCGGCGCTGGACGCCGCGCACGCCCTGGCGCAACGCGAGGCCGCGGGACCCGCGGTAGTCCTCCTGTCGCCCGCCTGCGCCTCGTGGGACCAGTGGAAGAGCTACGAACATCGCGGCGACGCCTTCCGAGCCATGGCGCGGGCGCTGCCGGGGGCCGAGATTTTGGGGAGGGCGGCGTGATCCAGGTTCCGCGCGACGATCGCAGTGTGATCGGACAATGGTGGTGGACCGTCGATCGCTGGTCGCTGGGCGCGATCCTGGCGATCATGGCCTTCGGTGTCATGCTGACCTTGGCGGCCTCGCCGCCGGCCGCGGAGCGCATCGGCGCCGACTCGTTCCTCTTCGCCAAGCGCCAGTTCCTGTTCCTGCCGCTGGCGCTCCTCGTCATGCTGTCGATCTCGCTCGCCTCGCCGCGGCACGTCCGGCGCCTGGCGCTGGTCGTGTTCTTCGGCAGTATCGTGCTGCTGGCGGCGACCTTCATGATCGGCATCGAGATCAAGGGCGCGCGACGCTGGATTTCGGTGCCTGGCCTGTCGAGCGTGCAGCCTTCGGAGTTCGTGAAGCCGAGCCTCGCGGTTATCTCGGCCTGGCTGCTGGCGCAGAGCCGTACCGAGCGGCGCGCGCCTGGCTATCTCCTGTCCACCGTGCTGGTCGGCGGCGTGCTGGCGCTGCTGGTGATGCAGCCCGACCTCGGTATGAGCGTCGTCGTGGCCGCCGTCTGGGCGGTCCAGCTCTTCGTCGTCGGCCTGCCGATATGGGTCGCGGGCTTCGGTGCGGTGGCGGGTGCAGCCGGCATGGTCGGCGCCTACTTCCTGTTCAGCCACGTGCGCAGCCGCTTCGACCGCTTCCTCGATCCGTCATCCGGCGACAACTACCAGGTCAATACCTCGCTCGAGGCCTTCATGAACGGCTCGCTGTTTGGCCGCGGGCCGGGCGAGGGTACGGTGAAGGCGCAGCTTCCCGACGCCCACACCGACTTCGTCATGGCCGTGGCCGGCGAGGAGTTCGGCCTCGTCGTCTGCCTGATGATCCTCTGCCTGTTCGCCTTCGTGACGCTCCGCTCGATGTCGCGCGCCTCGAAGGAAACCAGCCTGTTCATCACCCTCGCGGCCACCGGTCTGGCCGTCCAGTTCGGCCTGCAGGCTGCCATCAACATGGCCTCGACCATCCAGCTGATCCCCGCCAAGGGCATGACCCTGCCATTCATTTCCTATGGCGGCTCCTCGGCGCTGGCGATGGCGATCTGCGTCGGCATGATGCTGTCGCTGACGCGCGAACATGCCGGCCTGAGGGAGGCCGTATGACAGAGGCCGTGCGTCCCGTGGTCCTGGCGACCGGCGGCACCGGCGGGCATGTGTTCCCGGCCGAGGCGCTCGCCGGCGAGCTGGAGGCGCGGGGCGTGCCGTTTACCCTGGTGACCGATTCGCGCGGCCGGCAGTGGCAGGGCGCGCTGTCGCGGCGGCCGATCCACTACATCCGTTCCGCGAGCCCGACCGGGTCACCGGTGCAGAAGGCGCTGGCGCTCTTCTCGCTGGCGCTGGGCCTGTTCGACGCCTGGCGGGCGCTGGGTCGCATCGGTCCGTCCGTCGTCGTGGGCTTCGGCGGTTATGCCTCGGTGCCGACCATGGTCGCGGCCCGCCTGCGCCGGCTGCCGGCGATGCTTCACGAGCAGAACGCCGTGCTCGGTCGCGCCAACCGCCTCGTGCTGGGCGGCGCCGGGCGCGTGGCCACCTCATTTGCCCGCACCCGCTATCTCGACGGCGATGCGCGGGCGCAGCTGGTCGGCAATCCCGTGCGCGAGCCCGTGTGGGCCCTCCGTGATTCGCCCTACCGTGCGCCGGGCGAGGGGCGGGTGATCGATCTCCTGGTGTTCGGCGGCAGCCAGGGAGCGGCCTCGTTCGGCGAAGTCGTGCCGCACGCCGTCCTCTCCCTGCCCCAGTCGCTGCGCTCACGGCTGCGCATCGTGCAGCAATGCCGGCCCGAGGGCATCGACCGCGTGCGCACGAGTTACGTCAAGGCGGGTGTCGTCGCCGAGATTGCGCCCTTCTTCACCGATCTGCCTCAGCGCATGGCCGCCGCCCATCTCGTGATCGGCCGCTCCGGTGCCTCGACGGTGGCCGAATTGGCGGCGATCGGCCGGCCGTCGATCCTGGTGCCCTATCCGTACGCCGCCGACGATCACCAGACCGCCAATGCGCGGGCCTTCGAGGCGACGGGCGCCTGCATCGTGCTGTCGCACGCATCCTTCACCGCCGCTACCCTGGCCGGGCACCTCGTGGCCCTGACCGGGGAGCCGGAACGCCTTGCCGCGATGGCGGGAGCGGCCCATGCCGCCGGCCGTCCGGATGCCGCCGCCCGGCTGGCGGACGTCGTTGGTGAATTCGTTTCGCTTCCCCTTTCGCCGTCAGCCACGGGAGTCGCCGCATGAGGGCGTTGCCGCTCGATCTCGGTCTCATCCACTTCGTCGGCATCGGCGGCATCGGCATGTCCGGCATCGCCGAGGTGCTGCACAATCTCGGCTACAAGGTGCAGGGCAGCGACGTTGCCGAGGGTGCCAACACGCGCCGCATCGCCGAACTGGGCATGAAGGTGATGATCGGCCATCGCGCCGAGAACGTCGGCAATTCCCAGGTCGTCGTCGTGTCGAGCGCGGTCAAGAAAGACAATCCCGAGGTGCTCGCCGCCCGGACACGCCATGTACCGGTCGTGCGCCGTGCCGAGATGCTGGGCGAGCTGATGCGACTGAAGTGGTCCATCGCGGTCGGCGGCACGCACGGCAAGACGACGACCACGTCGCTGGTCGCCGCCATGCTCGAGGCCGGAGGCCTCGACCCGACAGTGATCAACGGCGGCATCATCAACGCCTACGGCACCAACGCGCGCCTGGGCGAGGGCGACTGGATGGTCGTCGAATCCGACGAATCCGATGGCTCGTTCCTGCGCCTGCCGGCCACCATCGCGGTGGTCACGAACGTCGATCCCGAGCATCTCGACCATTACGGCACCTTCGACGCGTTGCGCGACGCCTTCGTGCGCTTCGTCGAGAACATTCCCTTCTATGGCTTCGCGGTGCTCTGCTCCGACCATCCCGAGGTCCAGGCGCTGATCCCGCGCGTCGCAGACCGCCGCATCATCACCTACGGAATCGGCGCCAATGCCGATGTGCGCGCCATCAACCTGAAGCTCGATCGCGGCGGCGCCGATTTCGACGTCATGGTCGAGAATCGCGCCACCAACGAATCGCGCATCATCGCCGGCATGCGCCTGCCGATGTTCGGACAGCACAACGTTCAGAACGCGCTGGCTGCTATCGCCGTGGCCCAGGAAATGGGCCTGCCGGACGACACGATCCGCCGCGCGCTCGGCGCCTTCGCCGGCGTCAAGCGGCGCTTTACCAAGACCGGCGAGGCGCACGGCATCACGGTGATCGACGATTACGGTCACCATCCGGTGGAGATCGCGGCCGTGCTGCGCGCCGCCCGCCAGGCCTATGGCGGCTCGGGCCGGGTCATCGCCGTCATGCAGCCGCACCGCTACTCGCGTCTCGGCGCGTTGCGCGCCGAGTTCGCCGCCTGCTTCTCGGACGCCGATGCCGTGATCATTGCGGATGTCTATGCCGCGGGCGAGTTGCCGATCGAGGGCGTCAATCGAGACATGCTGGTGGGCCTGGTGCAGCGCGCCGGCCATCGCGACGTGGCGCCGCTCGGGGGGCCCGGCGAGCTTCCGGAAATGATCTGGCAAATCGCGCGTCCGGGCGACGTCGTGGTCTGCCTGGGCGCCGGCAACATCACCGCCTGGGCGCATGCGCTGCCCGGCCAGATTCAGCAGCTCGCGGCCGAGAAGGCCGGTCCGCGTGCCATCGCCAACGATGCGGACTCCCACGGCGGTTCGGCGGCATGATGGCACTCGCGACCTCGACGCCCCACCTGATCGACCGGCTGCCCCGGCCGCGCGGACGGCTGACAGCCGACGCCGCCCTCGGTCCGCAGACCTGGTTCCGCGCGGGGGGAGCGGCCGAGGTCCTGTTCCGGCCGGCCGATGTCGAGGATCTCGCGACCTTCATGGCCGGCCTGCCGTCGGATGTGCCCGTCACGGTCCTGGGCGTCGGTTCCAACATCCTCGTTCGCGACGGCGGCGTGAAGG
This sequence comes from Reyranella sp., assembly GCA_044377795.1. Lineage (GTDB taxonomy): Bacteria > Pseudomonadota > Alphaproteobacteria > Reyranellales > Reyranellaceae > Reyranella. The sequence continues at coordinate 4,826 of JBILYJ010000238.1, forward strand.
GCGTGGTGATCCGCCTCCTGCGCGGCTTCACCGGAATCTCGGTCGAAGGCCAAGAGATCGTGGCCGGTGCGGGTGCGCTCGACCTCAACGTTGCCCTGACCGCGCGTGATCAAGCGCTCGCGGGCCTCGAGTTCCTGAGCGGCATTCCGGGTACCATCGGCGGCGCGCTGCGCATGAATGCGGGCGCCTATGAAGGCGACCTGGCGCAGGTCCTCGTCTCCGCCGAAGCGGTCGATCGTGCGGGGAAGGTCCATGCGGTTGCCGCGGACGCGATGGGCTTCAGCTATCGTCACAGCGACGCGCCAGCGGACTGGATCTTCACGGCGGCGCGCCTGCGGGCGACGCCGGGCGACCAGCTGGCCATCGCCCGCCGCATCGCCGAGATCGATGCCGCCCGCACCGATTCCCAGCCGCGCAGCCGCACCGGCGGCTCGACCTTCGTCAATCCGCCGGCCCAGAAGGCGTGGCAGCTGATCGACCAAGCCGGCTGCCGTGGCCTGCGCATCGGCGAGGCCCAGGTTTCCGAGAAGCACTGCAACTTCCTGATCAACCTCGGGGAGGCGACGGCCAGCGACATCGAGGGATTGGGCGAAGAAGTGCGCCGCCGCGTGCTGGAGAAGACAGGCGTGCTGCTCGAATGGGAGATCCGGCGCATCGGAGAACCAGCGGGGAGAGCGGGGCAATGACGCGCGTTGCAGTTCTGATGGGCGGCTGGTCGCCCGAGCGTGAAGTGTCGCTGGTGAGCGGCAAGGCCTGTGCCGAGGGCCTGCGCGAAGGCGGGCACGAGGTCGTCGAGTACGACGTGAAGCGCGACCTGCGCGCCCTGGTCGATTTCCTGCGCCCCGCCGCCGGCGGCGGTCCGGACGTGGTCTTCAATGCCCTGCACGGCCGCTACGGCGAGGATGGCTGCATCCAGGGCGTCCTCGAGATCATGCGCGTGCCCTATACGCACTCCGGCGTGCTCGCCTCGGCGATCGCCATGGACAAGCCGCTGGCGAGGCACATCTTTGCGTCGCTCGGCCTGCGCGTCGCCGAGGGAAGGGTGATCGAGCGCCGCTCGCTCGCCTCCGGCGATCCCATGGCGCGCCCCTATGTCGTGAAGCCGATCGACCAGGGATCGAGCATCGGCGTCCACATCGTGCGTGACGGAGACAATCTGGCGGCCGTCGAGGCGGCGGAAGCAGCGTTCGGCGAGCGTGTGCTGATCGAGAAGTTCGTGCCGGGGCACGAACTCACGGTCGCGGTCATGGGCGACAGGCCGATCGCCGTCACCGAGCTCAGGCCGCGCACCCGGTTCTACGACTACGAAGCCAAGTACACCGACGGCATCACCGAACATCTCGTGCCGGCGCCGATCCCGGAAGACGTCTACGAGCTCGCCAGGCAATGGGCGCTCGCGGCGCACCAGGAGCTTGGCTGCAATGGGCTCAGCCGTGCCGATTTCCGCTGGGACGATTCGAAGCCCGGCACCTCGGGCCTCGTCATCCTGGAACTCAACACCCAGCCCGGAATGACCCCGCTGTCGCTGGCGCCGGAGCAGGCCAGGTGGGCGGGCATCTCCTGGCCCCAGCTCATGACCTGGATGGTCGAAAACGCGAGGCACCCCTCGTGAGCGCCGCCAAGAAGACGGTCCCGCCGAAGGCCGGTGCTGCACCGCGCCGCGACTACGACCGGCGCAAGAAGCGCGGGCCCGTCCGCAAGACCGGCCGTCCCTTCTGGAAGCAGCCGGTGCTGCTCGGCGCGATCGTCCTGCTGCTGGGCTGTGGCGGCGGGGGCGGCTGGTGGGCTTGGCGCGAGGGCTGGCTTGTCGAGGCCGAGAAACAGTTCGACTCGGTCTCTCGCGCGGTCGTCGGCGCCATCACGCCCTTCAAGCTGGCGGACGTCACGGTCGAGGGCCGCGACTATGTCGAGCGCAGCGATCTCCTTGCGGCGTTGAACGTGAGCCGGGGCGACTCGCTGCTCGGCATCGACCTCCAGGCCTCGCGCAAGCGGCTCGAGGCGATCGACTGGGTCGAGTGGGCGACGGTCGAGCGCCGCCTGCCGGACACTCTCTACGTTACAATGAAGGAACGTCGCGCCGTCGCGATCTGGCAGAACGGCAATGAATATACGCTGATCGATGCGAACGGCCGCACCGTGCGGGCGAGCCGCATGCCGCCGGGCGCCGAGACGCTGTTGCTGCTGGGTGGTCCGGGTGCGCCGGATCACGTCGGCGACCTGCTGCTCCTGCTCACCTACGAGCCGACGGTGGCGCGGCAACTGCGCGCCGCCGTCTGGGTCGGGCAGCGCCGCTGGAACCTCATCCTGAACAACGGTGTCGAGATCTGGCTGCCGGAAGAGGACGCCGTCGCGGCCCTGCAGCATCTCGCCAAACTCGACGGGCAACACAGGCTGCTGTCGCGCGAATTCGGCGTCGTCGATCTCAGGCTGCCCGACAAACTTTATCTCAGGAAGCGCAATCCGGGCGACGCAACGCCTGGGCCAGCGTAGAATCGAAGCAAATCGCAAGAGTACGCGTAAGACGGGGGACATCGTGGCGAAGACGAGAAATGGCGTCGTTGCGGCGCTCGACATCGGAACGAACAAGGTCGTGTGTTTCGTGGCGCGCGTCGATGGCCAGGGCCTCCGCGTGGTCGGCATCGGACACCAGCCCGCGCTCGGTATGCGTTCCGGCAACATCATCGACATGGAGGCCGCCACCCGCGCCATCTCCTCGGCGGTGTCGACCGCGGAGGAGATGTGCGGCGAGCAGGTCCGTGACGTCAT
>JBILYJ010000239.1:0-7589 GCA_044377795.1 Reyranella sp.
TCATCCCGGACTCGTCGAGTTCCGTGCCGATCATCGTGTAGCAGCCGGGCTTGCAGTCGATCACGAAATCCACCGCCACCGATTCATGGCGATGGGGGTACTGCACCGCGTCCTTCGGCAGGAGGCCGAACATCGTCCACATCGTGTGGGTGATGGTCCGGGTGCTGGGGAAATTGCGGTTGGCGAGCAGGACGCTGACGCGATTGGCGTTCGCGGTTTTGGGATCGGTGGCGATCTCCGTGAGCTTCTGCTGTGCCTTGCTGTGCTGATAGAAGGTCGGCTTGAAGCGCGCGACCGTCGGCGACGCGCCGAGATAGCGCAGCAGGGGCGCATCGTGCACCCAGTAGAGCCCCGCCTCGCCATCCGAATGATGCAGGGCATGGCCGTGCGCCGGCAGCACCAAGTAATCGCCCTGCGACCAGTGGATCGTCTCGCCGCACGCGTCCGTCCGCCCGTTGCCCCGGAACGCGAAGAACACCTGGCTGGTCGCCTCGGCCGAGGTCATGACCGAGCCGCGGACGATACGGATGAAGTTGGCGCAGAGCGCCGGACTGGTCGCGGGACCGACGATGCCCAGCTCTTCGCTGACATCGAGCGGCTGCACGCGCGTCGGTCCCTCGTCGAAGAAGGACGGCGAGAACGTCCGGTACGGCACCGGCGGAATGATGCCCTGCTGGATGGGGTTTGCGGCCGAGCTGTAGTCGAAATACTGCGCGTCGCTCGACAGCAGATCGTCATTGGGGAAACTCTCGATACCCGCCACACAAACCTCCTCGTCTGGGATCACGTAGGACACGGCCCGCTCAACGACGGCAGTTTGTAGCTTCACTCGATTGCAAGTCCACGAAGGAAAACCCGGCGAAGCAGCCGCTTCCGGCGGGAAATGGCCTCACAGGACGTACGCGCAAGCAATATTGTTGCGCCGGCGCCCTGCCCGGGGCCTGATTCCGGGGGTGCGACACTGGCTTCGTTCGTTTCGTTTATTTCGTTTGTTTCGTTTATGCGGGAGGAATCCAACGCCCCGGCGGCCGGCTAGACCCCGGTCTCCTTCAGCTTGCCCGCCCGGCCGAGCACGAAGGCCACGGCGGCGAGGGCCAGCACGGTGAAGGCGATCAGCAGGGCCGCGACGGCCGTGATGGTCGGGTTCACCTCGAGGGCGAGTTCGTTGAACATCTTCTTCGGAACGGTCTCGTACTTGCCGGCGATGAACGAGGTGACGATCACTTCGTCGAAACTGCCGATGAAGGCGAAGATCCACGCCGCAAACACGCTGGGCGCCAGGTTCGGCAGCACCACCTTGCGCATCGTATAGCCCCACGAGGCGCCGAGGCTCCAGGCGACCTGCTCGATCCGCTGGTCGAACTCGCGGATCGCGACGCCCAGCATCATCATGACCAGCGGCACGGTGAGGAAGACCAGGCCGATGTTGCGCTCCTGCGCCGTCGCGTTGGTGACGTCGCGCCCGCCGATGCAGATGCGCCCCGAGGTCGGCCGGTTGAGCCCCGCGATCAGCGACAGAAGCGTCGTCTTGCCCGAGCCGCTCGGCCCCAGGATGGTGACGAACTCGCCCTGCGTCACCGAAAGGTCGACCGCGTCGGCCGCGGCAAACGTGCCGTAGCGCTTGGTCACCGCTTCGAGACGGATATCCGACTCTAGGCGCGAGCCACTTTGGCCATGGCGCGGTCGGCGGCGGCGAGCGTCTCCTCAATGACCGGCTTGTCGTGCGCCGCGGAGAGGAACCACTTTCCGGCCTGCTGGGACCGGACGCCCTCTTCCTGCAGGGCCACATGGAAGGCCAGCATGGCATCGCGATCGCAGGCCGCCGAGTCGCGATAGTTGCGGGGCGCCGGTCCGGAGGTGAAGAAGGTCTGGAAGATCGCCGGCATGCCCTGAACGAGGATCGGCAACCTGTGCTTCTTCGCCAGCGAAGCGAGGCCCTGCATCAACTCGGTGCCGCGCGCTTCGAGATCGCGATAGACCGCACCGTCATCGGCTTCGAGCACATCCAGGGCCGCCAGCGCCGCCGCCATGCTTTGGACATTGCCATTGTAGGTGCCGCCATGCATCACGCCCTTGTCGAGCAGGGTGTCCATGATGTCGCGCCGGCCGGCGACCATGGCCAGGGGGAACCCCGCCGCCACGGCCTTCGCATAGATGCTGAGGTCGGCCGTCACGCCAAACTTTCCCTGGGCGCCGCGCAGGCCGACCCGAAAGCCGGTGATGACCTCGTCGCAGATGAACAGGGCGCCGTGCTTGTCGCACAGGGCGCGGACGCCTTCGAGATAGCCGGGGGCCGGCGGGATCGCGCCGCCATTCACCATGACCGGCTCCATGATCACGCCGGCGATCTCGCCGCGATGGCGCTCCAGCGTCTGCTCCAGCAGGTCGAGATCGTTCCAGGTACACACGGCGACATCGCCCAGCACGCTGGCCGGCATGCCGGGCGAACCCGCCACCGGGACCGGCGCGTCGGCGGGTCCCGCCTCGTTGAGCGGCGGCCGGGCACTGATATAGGCCTGGTCGCTCCAGCCGTGATAATGGCCCTCGAACTTCAGGATCTTGTCGCGGCCGGTGAAGGCCCGCGCCAGACGGAAGGCCATCAGCACGGCTTCCGTGCCCGAGGTCGAGAAACGCACGACCTCCGCGCCCGGCAGCAGGCCGCACAGTCTTTCGGCCAACTCGGTTTCGCGCGGGTTCTGCGCGGCAAAGAGCTGGCCCTCGCCCAGGGAGGCCGCGACGGCCTCGATCACCTTCTTCGGCGCGTGCCCCAGGATAGCCGGACCGTTGCCCAGCACGTAGTCGATGAGGACGTTGCCATCGACGTCATGGAGCCTGGCCCCTTCGCCGCACGCAAAGAACAGCGGCACGGGCACGCTGGCGTAGCGGACGTTGCTGCTGACGCCGCCGGCCAGATGCTTTCGGGTCTTTTCGTAGAGTGCGATCGATTTTGCGTAGGAGCGCATGTTCCTCACCCAGCAGGAAAGATGCCCACGAGACAACGTGCGGCCAAAACAATGTGATCACAAATCGACATGAGCCTAGCCGCGGCCCTCACCCCCAGCAATGCAATTTTGTGATCACAAATCCCACGAGCCTGGGCTAAGCTTCACGACCGATGCCGTGCACTGCCGCCCCTACCGACGCCGCCGACACCTCGCTCCGCCAACAGGTGTACGCCTCGCTGCGCGAGGCGCTGACGTCTGGACGCTTCGCGCCGGGCCAGAAGGTCACCTTCCGTTACGTTGCCGGCGAGCTGGGCGTCAGCCTGACGCCGGTGCGCGAGGCGATGCGCCGCCTGGTCGCCGAAGGGGCATTCGAAATGAACCCCAACCGGTCGGTCCGTGTCCCCTTGATGACTCGCGACAAGGTCCTCGAGCTGCGCGACATCCGCATGGAACTGGAAGGTCTCGCGGCCGCCAAGGCAGCCCTCGCGGCGACGCGCAACCAGATCGCCGGCATCCGTCGCGCCGCCCGCGAGATCATCGTCGCCCGTAATCGCGGCGACGGCGCCACCGACCGCCAGAAGGTGCGCGAGTTCCATTTCGCCGTCTATGCGGCGGCCGGGCAGCCGACCTTGCTGCGCCTGATCGAAGGCCTCTGGCTGCAGACCGGTCCTTACATGAACCTCCTCTATCCCGACTTCATCTCCTCGTCGCGCGGACCGGCCGGCCGGCAGCGTCTCATCGAAGCGCTTCAGGTGCGCGATGCGACGGCAGCCCGCCGGGAGATGGAGAACGACATCCGCCGCGCCCTTTCCTATGTCGCCGACCTCGCCGACGAGAACGGCAACATCGCGCCGGCCGCCCCCGCTACCGCCGGTAAGCGACGCAGCCAGCCGACCACCGCCGCAGCCTTCGAACTTCAAGCCAACTGATCAGGAGGACATCATGGCCCAGCAACTCAGCAATCAGCGTATCGCCTGGTTCAACGGCAAGTTCCTGCCCGAGAACGAGGTCATGATCCCGTTCCGCGACCGCAGCTGGAAATACGGCGACGGCGCCTTCGACATGACCCGCACCTTCAACGGCGTGCCGTTCCGGCTGAAGGAGCATATCGACCGCTTCTACCGCTCGCTGCGCTACCTGCAGATCGATCCCGGCCTCTCGCCCAAGGAAATGGTCGCGCACAGCGAGGAAGTCGTGGCGCGCAACGAGCATCTGCGCGCCGAAGTCGGCGACTGGTGGCTGGGCCAGCGGGTGAGCCGCGGCGTCGACGCGGTGGGCGACGAGGGCTGGGACCATACCGGCCCCAACGTCGTGATCGAGATGCTGCCGCTGCCGCTCGCCAAGCGGGGCAAGCTCTACCGCGAGGGAGCCGAGGCGATGACCACGACGGCGCGCCGCATCGCCCCGTCGATGCTCTCGCCCCGCGCCAAGACCCACAACTATCTCAACATGATCATGGCCGAGAAGCCCATCAAGGCACTCAATCCCGACGCCTGGCCGATCCTGCTCGACGAGAACGGCAACCTCGCCGAGGGCCTGGGCAGCAACATCTTCATCGTGCGCGAGGGCGCGCTGTTCACCCCGTCGGAGCGCTACGTGCTGCCGGGCGTCAGCCGCCAGATGACCATGGACATGGCCAAGCAGCTCGGCATCGAGTGCACGCCCGGCGACGTCGACCTGTTCGACGCCGCCAATGCCGAGGAGATGTTCCTCACCTCGACCAGCCTCTGCATCCTGCCGGTCCGCAGCTTCAACGGCGCGCCGGTCGGCGACGGCAAGGCACCGGGCCCGATCACCCAGAAGCTGATCGACGCCTACTCCAAGAGCGTCGGCTGCGATTTCGTGGCCCAGTACCTCAAGTTCTCGCAGTAGCGAGGCCGAGGAACAGTGCTCCACTGGACCGCCAAACGCCCGGCCGACGGCATCGTCGTCGCGCCGGACGAGCGGTTGCCGTGGCCACAGACGGTGGCGCTCGGCATCCAGCACGTGGTGGCGATGTTCGGCGCCACCGTGCTGGGGCCCCTGCTGATGGGCTTCGATCCCAACGTCGCCATCCTGATGAGCGGCGTCGGCACGCTGATCTTCTTCGTGGCCGTGGGCGGCAAGGTCCCGAGCTATGTCGGTTCGTCCTTCGCCTTCATCTCCGTGGTCGTGGCAGCGACCGGCTATGCCGGCCAGGGCGCCAACGCCAATATCGCGCTGGCGCTGGGCGGTATCGTGATCTGCGGCGCGCTCTATGCGCTGATCGGCCTGGTCGTGATGGCGAGCGGCACCGGCTGGATCGAGCGGCTGATGCCGCCGGTCGTCACCGGCGCGGTGGTGGCGGTGATCGGCCTCAACCTCGCCGCCGTGCCCATCAAGAACATGGCGCCGACCTCCTTCGACGCCTGGATGCAGGCCGTCACCTTTCTGAGCATCGCCCTCGTCGCGGTCTTCACGCGCGGCATGACGCGGCGCCTGCTGGTGCTGGTCGGCCTCGTCGTGGCCACCCTCGTCTATGCCCTGCTGGCCAACGGGCTCGGCTGGGGCAAGCCGGTAAGCGGCGCCCTGCTCGAGCAAGCCGCCTGGTTCGGGATTCCTGCCTTCACGACGCCGGTCTTCGACACAAGGGCGATCCTGCTGATCGCGCCCGTCGCGCTGATCCTGGTCGCCGAAAACCTGGGTCACCTGCGCGCCGTGAGCGCCATGACCGGCCGCGACATGGATCCCTATGTCGGCCGCGCCTTCCTGGGCGACGGTGTCGCGACCATGGTGGCGGGCGGCGTCGGCGGTACCGGCGTCACGACCTATGCCGAGAATATCGGCGTGATGGCGGCCACCCGCATCTACTCGACGGCGCTGTTCGTGGTCGCCGGCCTGTTCGCCATCCTGCTGGGCTTCTCGCCCAAGTTCGGCGCGCTGATCCACACCATCCCGCTGCCGGTGATGGGGGGCGTCAGCATCGTCGTGTTCGGCCTGATCGCCGTGGCCGGCGCCAAGATCTGGGTCGACAACAAGGTCGACTTTAGCCAGAGCCGAAACCTCATGGTGGCCGGTATCACGCTCGTGCTGGGCACCGGCGACTTCACCCTGAAGTTCGGCGAGTTCGCCCTGGGCGGCATCGGGACGGCGACCTTCGGGGCGATCCTGCTGAACGCGGTACTGGGCGCCGCTCGACGCTAAGCCCGTCGCCAGACGATCTGCTGGGTGCGAGCGGTGCCGGCGGCAAAATCCGGACCGGACAAAGTAAGGCGGTCGCCGTCGAGCTTGATGTGCCGGGTCGAACGAAGACCGACCAGCGCCTTGTTGGTAGAGATTTCGATAGTGTGGAACACCGTGTCGTCCGCGCGTTCGTAGCGACCGGCATAGGCGAAGCACTCTCCCGCATCGGAGCGCATGATGGTGGCGCTGACATGGCCCTGCGGCGTGTAGAGAATGTAGCCCCTTGCGTCAGCGCCCATCGGGAACTCGGGCGGCCGGCCGTCCTCGTAAAGGTACGACCAGCTCTCGAGGCGCCAGGCGCCGAGCAGGACGCTCATTCGAACTCGACCAGTTCGGCGCCCTCCGGCACCTGCTCGCCCACCGCGTAACGCAGGCTCTTCACCGTGCCGTCGGCCGGGGCGGCCAGCGTGTGCTCCATCTTCATGGCTTCGAGGACCAGCAACGCCTGGCCCTTGCTCACCGTGTCGCCGGCCTTGACCCGCAGGTCGATGATCTTGCCCGGCAGCGGCGCACGGACCACGGCATCGGCCGAGGCCGTCGCCTCGTACTGCGTGACGTCCAGGGGATCGACGAGCCGCAGGCGGTTACTGCCCTCGCCCATGAACAGCGTGTAGTCGATACCGCCGTCGAGGGCGGTGCGCCGCACGACCGTCGCCGTGAACGAGTCCTGGCCCAACCCGATCGACAGGGTTCCATCCTCGCGCCGCTCCACCCGCGCCTCGCGCGCGCCCTCGGGCAGCTCCAGTCGCACTCCGCCGCTGCGCAGGCGCCGCGCGATCACGACGACCTCGCGCTCGCCGTCCTTCCAGCGCACTTCCTCATGACCCTCCTCGAGCAGGCGGAAGCCGTTCTGCTGGTTCCACGGCGACCACGGATCGCCTGCCGCGGGCTTGGCCGCGTCCTGCCATTCGAGCAGGCGCGCCAGGGTGGCCACGGCGAAGGCGCGGTCGCCGGCCGGCGCCGGCTTGGCGAACAGGGTCCCCCGATGGCGCTCGATGAAGCCGGTATCGACCTCGCCGCCCACGAAGGCGGGATGCGAGCACAACGCCTTGAGCAGCACCGAATTGGTCGTGACGCCCACCACCTCGGTCTCGCCCATCAGCGCCGCCATGCGCCGCAGCGCCGACGTGCGATCGCGGTCGTGCACGATCACCTTGGCGATCATGGGATCGTAGAACGGCGTCACCGTATCGCCCTGACGCACGCCGGTGTCGACGCGGACATGCGCGCCCTCTTCCGGCAGCTTCAGGTGCACCAGCGTACCCGTCGAGGGCAGGAAATTCCGCGCCGGGTCCTCGGCATAAAGGCGAACCTCGACGGCATGCCCGTCGATGCGCAGTTCGTCCTGCGACAGCGGCATCTTCCCGCCGGCCGCCACGATGAGCTGCCATTCGACCAGATCCTGCCCGGTGATGGCCTCGGTGACGGGATGCTCGACCTGAA
>JBILYJ010000240.1:0-7587 GCA_044377795.1 Reyranella sp.
CGGCAAATTGCAGAGAGAAGGTCTCTCCACTCCGCGCTGCGCGCTCCGGTCGAGACGACGGATCTCGCTAAGCCTTCACCTTCGGCCGGACGATCTTGATCGTCGAGGTCGAATGGACGATCAGGCGGCCCTTCTCGTCCTTGAGGTCGCCGTCGAGGAAGCCGACCGAGCCGCCCCAGCGCATCACGCGGCCCTCGGCATAGACGATGCCCGGCCCCATCGCCTCGAAGAAGCTGATCTTGAGTTCGAGCGTCGGCACGGCGACGCCCAGCTTGCCCTTCACGATGGCGGCATTGGCCATGGCAGTGTCGACCATGCCGGTCAGGAAGCCGCCCTGGCAGACGCGGCCCTGCGAGTGACAGAAGGCCGGCACGATCTCGAAGCGGAACCGCGCGTAGCCGCGCGTCGAATCGATATCGAGCAGTTCGCCGTTCAGTGTCTTCAACACCTCGGGTGGATTGGCACGCAGGATGTCGAGCATCTCCGAATCGTGCACGAGATCCTTGGGGAAATTCTGGAAGTCGGGATGGGCTGAGCTCATGGCGCGCGGACTATAGCGAACGCGCCGACGCGCGCACCTTCTCCATCAGGTCGATCAGGGTTTCTGTTTCGGCGGTCGAAAGGCCGGCCGGCCGAGCGCCGCAGGTGGACGGCCCTTCGCCGGAGCGCTAGACGCGGACTGTTTCGGAAGCACACCCATTCGCCGGCGCACCAGATGAGTTTCAAAGTTCGCATCGCCTCCGCCGACCGCACGATCGACGTGCCGGCCGGCGCCACCATCCTGGAAGCCGCGATCGACGCCGGCGTCTCCTATCCGTTCGGCTGCCAGTCCGGGAACTGCGGCGCCTGCAAATCACAGCTCGTGAGGGGCGAGGTGACGATGGAGGGCTATTCCGAGTTCGCACTCTCCGACGAGGAGAAGGCGCGCGGCCTGATCCTCGCCTGTCGCGCGGTGCCGCGGGACGCGTGCGAAGTCGCCTGGCTCGAGGAGGACGACCTGATCGTCCATCCGCGCCGGCGCCTCGCCTGCAAGCTCGTCTCGCTGGACGACGCCACGCATGACATCAAGCGCATCCGCCTCGAGATCGTCTCGGGCGGTCCCTTCGACTTCTCGGCCGGCCAGTTCGCCTCGGTGACCTTCGAGGGTTGCCCGCCCCGCGACTATTCGATGGCCAACGTGCCGGGCGACCCGGTCCTCGAATTCCACATCCGCCGCACGGCGGGGGGCGCCACCAGCGCGCATGTCGCGGAGACACTGAAGGTCGGCGACAGCGTGAGGGTCGAAGGCCCGTTCGGTGCTTCCTACCTACGCGAGAGCCATCGCGGTCCGATCATCGCCGTGGCCGGCGGCTCGGGCATGGCGCCGATCAAGTCGGTCGTCGAGCGCGCCCTGCAGAAGCAGCTGCCGCAGCACATCTATTTCTATTTCGGCGTCCGCAGCGAACGCGACCTCTACCTTCACGACCACTTCGCGACGCTCGCGCAGAAGCACAAGAACCTGCACTTCATCCCGGTGCTGAGCGAAGGTGGCGATTCCAACCTGCGCCACGGTCTGGTGCACGAGGCCGTGGCCCAGGACTTCGACGAGGTCGACGGCTGCACGGCCTATCTCGCGGGCCCTCCCGTGATGGTCGAGGCCGCGACCCTGCTGCTGGAACAGCGCGGCATGCGCCGCATCGATATTCATGCCGACGCCTTCTACACGGCGGCCGAGATGGCGAGCGCCGGAAAGAAGACGGGCGCGGAGCAATGAGCGGTCTGCTGCACGGAAGGGTCGCCATCGTCACCGGCGCCGGCCGCGGCATCGGCCGGGCCATCGCCGGGTCGCTGGTCGCCGAGGGCGCGCAGGTCATCGTGGCCGACAACGGCGCCTCGATCGCGGGCGACGGTGGCGACCCGGAGGTGGCGCGCGCCGCCGCCCGGGAACTGAACGACAAGGCCGGCGCCAGGAAGGCTCTCGCCTTCACCGAAAGCGTCGCCTCGCCGGGCGTCGGCAAACAGCTCGTCGACCTCGCGGTGAAGACCTTCGGCGGCATCGACATCGTCGTGAACAATGCCGCCATCCTGCGCGACGCTCCGGTCTTCCGCGCAGATCCGGCGGACTGGGACGCGGTGATCCGCACCAACCTCTCCTCGGCCTTTTACCTCATCAACGCCGCCTCGGGCGTCATGCGCGAGCAAGGCAAGTCGGGCCGCGGCGGCCAGGACAACAAGGGGGACGGCTACGACTGGGGCCGCATCGTCAACATCGTCTCCTCGGCCGGGCTCTACGGGAACCTGGGCCAGGCCGCCTATGCTAGCGCCAAGGCCGGACTGTTCGGGCTCACGCGCGTCACGGCGATGGACCTCGCGCCGGCGCAGATCACGGCCAACGCCGTGGCGCCGTTCGCCCGCACCCGCGTCACCGACATGATCCAGCCGGCCGACGAGGCACAGAAGACCTGCAAGGAGCGCGCGCTGGAGATCGGCGCGCACCATGTCGCCAACCTGGTGACGGCGCTCTGTTCGCCCGACGGCAAGGCCATCACCGGCCAGCTGCTGGGCGTGCGCGGCCGCGAGGTCTTCCTGTTCGGGCAACCCCGGCCGGTCGCACGCCTCGAAGCCGGTGCGCCGGGCACGCTCGCACAGGACATCGTCGGCAAGCTAGGCGGCCAGTTCACCGATCTCACGACCGATCTCGACGCGTTCAATACCGACCCCCTCGTCTGAGGAGACGCCCCATGAATTCCTACGCCGCGCCGTCCCGCACCGTGGGTCGGTTGAAGCGCCCGTTCGGCAATCTCCACTACGAAGTCAGCGGCAGCGGGCCGGCGCTGATCTTCGCGCACGGGCTGGGCGGCAATCACCTGAGCTGGTGGCAGCAGGTGGCGCACTTCGCACCGCGCTACACTTGCGTGACCTTCGCCCATCGCGGCTTCGCCCCGTCCGATCCGGTCGCGGGGGGCGTCGATCCCGCCGACTATGCCGGCGACCTCGCCGCCCTGATCGAGCATCTCGGCCTTTCCGACGTGCGCCTCGTCGCGCAATCGATGGGCGGCTGGACGATGCTGGAATATGCGCTCGCCCATCAGGACCGCGTGAAGGCCCTGGTGCTGAGCTCGACCTCGGGCACGCTCGACCGGCGCAGCAGCGATCCGTCCGGCGGTGCCGCGTACGACGCCTGGTCCGCGGCGGCCGAAGCCACGATCGCCGCCGGCATGGCGCGCGGCATCCATCCGGCGATCGGCGAACGCGCGGCCGAACGCTTCCCCGCGCTTCATCTCCTCTATCGCAGCATCGACGAGATGGCGGGCGCGCTCGACAAGGAGAAGCTGCGCGCCGGACTGCGCCGCACCGCGACGCGCACCCTGGCCGAGTTGAGCACATTTCGCGTGCCGACCCTGCTGATCGCCGGCGGCGAGGACGTGGTCTTCCCGCCCTTCCTGGCAAGCGCCATCGCGACAAGCCTGCCCTGCGGCCAGGCCGAGATCATCGAAGACGCCGGACACTCGCCATACTTCGAGCAGGCCGCTAGATTCAACGCGTTGGTCGACGCGTTCCTCGCGCGACCGCGCTAGGAGGTTTCTTTGTCCCAGGACAATCCGCGTATCGCCGTGCTCGGCTTCGCCATCGAATGCAACCGGTTCGCGCCGGTGACGACGGCGGAGGATTTCGAGCACGACGTCGACATCCGCGGCAATCGCATCGTGAGCGAGGCGCGCTCCGGCAAGTCGATCACCATGCCCGACCTGCCCGGTTTCTTCACCGAGATGGACCGCACCGGCAACTGGACCCCGGTGCCGCTGCGCGTCTCGCTGGCGCAGCCCGGCGGACCGGTCGAGGAACAGTTCTTCAAGGCCTATCTCGCCGAGATCGAAGCCGGCCTGAAATCGGTCCTGCCGGTCGACGCGATCTTCGTCTCCTGCCATGGCGCGGCCCTGGCGGAGGGTACGGACGATCCCGACGGCGACCTGTTCGAGATGCTGCGCCGCGTCGCGGGCCCCGAGGTGCCCATCGTGTCGGTGTTCGACCTGCACGCCAACGTCTCCCGCCGGATGACCGACAATCTCAGCGTCTTCGTCGGCTATCTCGAGAACCCGCATGTCGACATCTACGAGCGCGGCGTCGAGGCCGCGCAGCACATGCGCGAGCTGCTGGCCGGCACGCGCACCGCGGTCGAGATGGTCAAGATCCCGCTGGTACCGCCGCAGATCGCCCTGCTGACCGCGCGCGGCCCCTATGCCGACCTCGTCAGGTACGGACAGACGAAGGTCGGCGGGGACATCCTCAACGTCTCCGTGATGGCGGGCTTCGCCTACAGCGACAGTCCCAAGAACGGCCTCACCGCCGTCGTCACCGCGCGCAACGGCAACCGCAAGGCGGCGGCCGACCTGGCGCTCGACATCGCCCAGCGCGCCTGGGGAACGAGGGAACGCTTCAAGCGGGAGATGATGACCCTGGCCGATGCGGTCCAGCACGCCACCGCCATCGGCCGCGACAAGCGCCGCAAGCCGATCATCCTGGCCGACGTCGCCGACAATCCCGGCGGCGGCGGACGCGGCAACACCACCTATCTGTTGCGCGCGCTCAAGGGAGCGCGGGCCCAGGGCGTCTATTTCGGCGTGTTCAACGACGCGGCGCTCGCCGCCAGGGCACACGAGCTGGGCGAAGGCGCGATCTTCAACGCCTCCTTCAACACGCAGGAGCACCATGAATTCTCCCTGCCGTTCGATTGCGAAGCGAAGGTCGTGAAGCTCTCCGACGGCCAGTATGTCGGACGCCGCGGCGTGCTCAGGAACGTCTCGGCCGACATGGGACCGTCGGCGCTGCTGGATCTCGGCGGCATCCTCATCGTGGTCATCAGCATCCGCTGCCAGTGCATGGATCCGCGCCAGTTCGAGATGTTTGACCTGGACATTGCAGAGGCACGCACGGTGGTCGTGAAGAGCCGCGGCCACTTCCGCGGCGGCTTCGACGAATTCTTCAAGCCGGAACAGATCTACGAAGTCGACTGTCCGGGCTTGACGTCGCCGGTCCTGGCGAACTTCACTTGGACCAAGCTGCCGCGGCCGGTCTACCCGCTCGACGAAGAAGCGAGCTGGAGTCCTCCGACATCAAATTAAGGGAGTCTTCCATGCTGCGTCGTGCTCTGTTCGCTGCCATGGCGTTGTTCGCCGCAACGCCCGCTTACGCCCAGCCAAGCAAGACGCTGAAGGCCGTCATGCACTCGGATCTCAAGATCATCGATCCGATCTGGACCACCGCCTACATCGTCCGCAATCACGGCTACATGATCTACGACACGCTCTTCGCGTTTGACGCCAAGCTCGAGCCGCGTCCGCAGATGGTCGAGGGCTGGACGGTGAGCGACGACCAGCTCACCTGGACCTTCAAGCTGCGCGAGGGCCTGAAGTGGCATGACGGCCAGCCGGTCACGACGGCGGACGTGCTGCCGTCGATCAAGCGCTTCACCGACAAGGACACGCTGGGCGGCCTGCTCGGCAAGCAGACCCAGGAGATGAAGGCGATCGACGACCGGACCTTCCAGATCGTCCTGAAGCAGCCGTACGGCATGATGCTGAAGACGCTGGCCAAGCCATCCTCGGTCCCCCTCTTCATCATGCCCAAGCGGATCGCCGAGACGCCGATCAGCCAGCAGCTTTCCGACACGACCGGCTCGGGGCCCTTCATCTTCAAGAGGGACGAGTGGAAGCCCGGCGAGAGAGTCGTCTACGTCCGCAATCCTGACTACAAGCCCCGCGCCGAGCCGGCCTCGGGCCTGGCCGGCGGCAAGGTCGCCAAGGTCGACCGCGTCGAGTGGGTGTCGATCCCCGACACACAGACCGCGATCAACGCCCTGCAGCAGGGCGAGATCGACATGATCGAGCAGCCCTCGCACGACCTGCTGCCGGTCCTCGAGAAGGACAAGAACGTCGAGATCATCATCCCCGACCAGCTCGGCTCGACCTACATCCTGCGCTTCAACTGGAAGCAGCCGCCGTTCAACGACGTCCGCTACCGGCGCGCCGCCATGATCGCGTTCAACCAGAAGGACTTCCTTCAGGCCGTCATCGGCGATCCGCGCTACTACAAGATCTGCAAGGCGATGTTCAGCTGCGGCGGACCGCTCGAGAATGCGGCCGGCACGGAGGGCATCCTGGAGTCGCGCTTCGAGGAGTCGAAGAAGATCCTCAAGGACGCCGGCTACGACGGCACGCCGATCGTGCTGCTGCAGTCGACCGACCTCGCCGTCCTGACCAACCTCGCGCCGGTCGCCAAGACGCTGCTGGAGCGCGGTGGCTTCAAGGTCGACATGCAGTCGATGGACTGGCAGACGCTGGTCGCCCGGCGGACCAAGAAGGATCCCGTCTCCCAGGGCGGCTGGAACATCGCCATGACGGCGGCGGCCGCGGTGCTGCTGATCGATCCGGTCAACAACCACTACGCCGAGGCGAGCGGCGACCGCGCCCAGTTCGGCTGGCCGCTCGACGAAGAGATCGAGAAGCTGCGCCTGGCGTTCGTGAGTGAAGGCGACGCCAAGAAGCAGCTCCAGATCGCCGAGCAGGTCCAGAAGCGGATCCTGGAACTAGGCGTCACGGTCCCGCTCGGCCAGTTCCTGCAGCCGATGGCCCGCCGCAAGGGCGTGACCGGCAACATCGAGTCGCCCATCACGGTGTTCTGGAACGTCGAGAAGAAGTAGCGGGAATTACATTCCCGTCGTCCTGAGCGGAGCGCAGCGTAGTCGAAGGACCTCTTTTCGCTTCGATCGGTCGTGCGCCGCAAAAGAGGCCCTTCGACTGCGTTCGCTTCGCTCACTGCGCTCAGGGCGACGGATTTTTTCTACGGGCCGGTTCTACCGATCCGGCAGCGGGATGAACTCGGGATCCCCTGCCACCATGGCGAAGCGCTTCTCGCGCCAGTCTTCCTTGGCCTTCTCGATCCGCTCCTTGCTCGAGGAGACGAAATTCCACCAGATGTGACGCGGGCCGTCGATCGTGGCGCCGCCCAGCAGCATGGCCTTGGCGCCCTCCGGACCCGCCAGCACCTCGACCGTCTGGCCGGGCGCCAGTACCGCCAGGTCACCGACGCCGAGCTGGCTCTCGCCGACCACCATCATGCCCTCGGCGAGGTAGATCGCGCGCTCCTCGTGATCGGGCGTGACCGTCAGCGTGGCGCCGGCGGTCATCTCCACGCCGACATAGAAGATCGGCGAGAAGTGGGTGGTGGGCGCCGTGCGACCCGCATACGAGCCGACGATCAGACGCAGGGACGCCCCGCCCTCGGTCCAGGCCGGCAGGCGGGCCGCCTCAACATGCTCGAAGGCGGGCGCGGTCTCCTCATGCGTCCGGGGCAGCGCCACCCAGGTCTGGACACCGTGCATGCGGAAGCCGGTGGCCCGCATCTCCGGCTCTGTCCGCTCGCTGTGAACGATGCCGCTGCCGGCGGTCATCCAGTTCACGTCGCCGGGACGGATCGCCTGAGAGTAGCCCAGGCTGTCGCGATGGTAGATGCCGCCGTCGAACAGATAGGTGACCGTGGCCAGGCCGATATGCGGATGCGGCCGGACTTCCATGCCGCCGCCCGGCGGCACGTCCATCGGCCCGAAAT
>JBILYJ010000241.1:0-7567 GCA_044377795.1 Reyranella sp.
AAAGTGCCCGATGAAGTGAGGATCTCAGTCGAATCGATCGACGGGAGCGCGGCGACGCGCTCCCGTTTCGTTTGAGGAACACATGGAATATCTGCTGCTCCAGGTGCTGAACGGCGTGCAGCTCGGTCTGCTGATGTTCCTGCTCGCCGCCGGCCTGACGCTGACGCTCGGCATCATGGACCTGGTCAACCTGGCGCACGGATCGCTCTACATGATGGGCGCCTACATCGCCTGGACGCTGATCGGCGTCACCGACTCGTTCGTGCTGGGTACGCTGCTGGCGCTGCCGGCGATCTTCCTGCTGGGCGTCGTCGTCGAGATCGTGGTGATCCGCAAGCTCTATGCGCGCGACCATCTCACCCAGGTGTTGGCGACCTTCGGCCTGATCCTGTTCTTCAACGAGCTGGTCCGCGCGCTCTGGGGTCCGGCCGGCAAGAGCATCGCGGTGCCGGGCTTCCTGAACCGCACCATCGAGATCCTGCCGGGCGTGCCCTACCCCGCCTACCGCTTCGCCATCATCCTCGTGGGCGCCCTCGTCGCGATCCTGCTGGCCTGGCTGGTGGCGCGCACGCGGCTCGGCATGCTGATCCGGGCCGGCGCCTCCAACCGCCGCATGATCGGCGCGCTGGGCGTCAACATCGAGCTCCTGTTCAGCCTGGTCTTCGGCCTCGGCGCCGTCTTCGCGGGCCTGGCCGGGCTGATGTCCGCCCCCATCGCCTCGGTGCGGATCGGCATGGGCGACGACATCCTGATCCTGGCCCTCGTCATCATCGTCATCGGCGGCATCGGCTCGATCAAGGGCGCCTTCATCGCCGCCATGGTGGTCGGCCAGATCGACATCGTGGGCCGCGCCTTCCTGCCCGACATCCTGAAGACCTTCATGAGTTCCAGCGCCGCCTCGAGCGCCGCGCCCGCCATCTCGCAGGTGCTGGTCTATGTGCTGATGGCCGTGGTGCTGGTGTGGCGCCCGACCGGCCTGTTCGGCCAGCGCACATGATGGCAGCTCTTCGCACGCCGCGCGGGATCGCGACGGCCCTGATCCTGCTGGTGCTGGCGGTCCTGCCGCTGCTCACCCAGGCGTTCGACCAGCGCTATCTCCTGTCGATCGGCACGCGCATCGTCATCTGGTCGATCGCCGCGGTCAGCCTCAACATGATCCTGGGCTATGGCGGGCTGGTCAGCTTCGGCCACGCGATGTTCTTCGGCATCGGCGGCTATGCGGTCGGCATCCTGTCCGCACACGGCATCTCCAGCGGCTGGATCCAGTGGCCGGTCGCCGTTCTCGCGGCCACGGCGTGGGCCGCCCTGATCGGCGCGCTGTCGCTCCGGACGCGCGGCCTCTACTTCATCATGATCACGCTCGCCTTCGCGCAGCTCGTCTACTATGTGGGCAGCGGCCTCGAAGCCTATGGCGGCGACGACGGGCTCAACATCAGCCGCAGCCGCTTCCCCGGCCTGATCGACCTGCGCGACAAGGCGAGCTTCTACTGGCTGTGCTTCGCCCTGCTCTGCGCCAGCCTGTGGTTCTGCGGCCGCTACGCCAACTCCCATTTCGGCCTGGTGCTCCGCGGCGCGAAGTCGAACGAGCTGCGCATGACCGCGCTGGGCTTCCCGGTGTTCCGCTACCGGCTCGCGGCATTCACCATCTCCGGTGCGCTGGGCGGACTTTCAGGCATCCTGCTCGCCAACGAGGGTGCCTACATCTCGCCCGCGATGATGTCGTGGATGAAGTCGGGCGACCTCATCGTCATCGTCGTGCTGGGCGGCATGGGCACCCTCTTCGGGCCGCTCTACGGCACCATCGCCTTCTTCGTGCTGGAGGAGGCCCTGCCGCCGATCCTCAACCTCGCCCACAAGGGCTGGGGCGAGTACTGGATGATCGTGTTCGGTCCGCTGCTGGTCCTGATCGCGCTCTACGCGCGCGGCGGCATCGACTCGCTGCTCGGTCGTCGCCATGACTGAGCCCCTGCTCCGTACCGAGCTTCTGGTGAAGCGTTATGGCGGCCTGCTGGCCACCGACAACGTCTCGATCGACGTCCGGCCGGGAGAGATCCATGCGCTGATCGGCCCGAACGGCGCCGGCAAGACGACCCTGGTCCACCAGCTCACCGGCGTGGTCGCCCCGGATTCGGGCGCCATCCAGTTCGCCGGCCGCGATGTCACCCGCCTGCCCACCCATGCGCGCGTGCGGCTGGGGCTGGGCCGCTCCTTCCAGATCACCTCGGTGCTGCGCGAGTTCACGGCGCTCGAGAACGTGGCCCTCGCGGTGCAGGGCCATGCCGGCCACTCCTTCCGCTTCCTCGCCGATGCGCGGCGCGACGAGAGCCTGCGCGGTCCCGCCCGCCGCCTACTCGAACAGGTCGGTCTGGGCGACCGCGCCAGTACCCTCGCCGCGTCGCTCAGCCATGGCGAACAGCGCCAGCTCGAGATCGCCATGGCGCTGGCCGGCGATCCGCGCCTGCTGCTGCTCGACGAACCGATGGCCGGCATGGGCGTCGAGGAGAGCCAGCGGCTGATCGGCTTCCTGCGGGCGCTGAAGCAGAAGCACGCCATGCTGCTGATCGAGCATGACATGGACGCGGTGTTCCAGCTCGCCGACCGCATCACCGTGCTGGTCTATGGCCGCGCCATCGCCAGCGGCACGCCCGACGAGATCCGCGCCAATCCGGAGGTGCGCCAGGCCTATCTCGGCGAGGAGGCCGCCTGATGCTGCGGGTTCGCGAGCTCGACGCCTTCTACGGCCCCAGCCAGGCGCTGTTCGGCATGGAACTGCGCGTCGAGGCCGGCGAGGTCGTGACCCTGATGGGCCGCAACGGCATGGGCAAGACCACCACCGTGCACACGATCATGGGCCTGCTGCCGGCGCGCCGCGGCACGGTCGAGTTCGAGGGGACCCGCGTCGAGGGCCTGCCGGCCTTCCGCATCGCCCGGCTCGGCTTCGGCCTGGTGCCCGAGGGACGCCAGATCTTCCCCAACCTCTCGGTGCGCGAGAACCTCCTGGCCGCCAGCGCCAATCGCACGGCGCGGACGAACCCGTGGACCATCGCGCGCGTCTTCGAGTTCTTCCCGCGGCTGGCCGAGCGCCAGCGCAACATGGGCAACCAGCTTTCGGGCGGCGAACAGCAGATGCTCGCGATCGGCCGTGCCCTGATGACCAACCCGAAGCTCCTGATCCTCGACGAGGCGACCGAAGGGCTGGCGCCGCTGATCCGGCAGGAAATCTGGTCCTGCCTTGGCCAGCTGAAGAACGAGGGCCAGGCGATCCTCGTCATCGACAAGAACGTGTCGGCCCTCATACCCCTCGCCGACCGCCACCACATCGTCGAGAAAGGCCGGGTCGTGTGGGTCGGCTCGTCCCGGGACCTGGCCGGGGACAAGGACCTGCAGCACAGGTATCTTGGCGTCTGATCCTGCGGAGTTGCCGATGCGTCTGCTTGCCGTTGCCTCGTTGCTCTTCCTCGCCGCTGCCGGCCCCGTCGCCGCGCAGGGTTCCGTCAACGTCTACAACTGGTCGGACTACATCGCCGAAGACCAGGTCAAGGACTTCGCCAGGGATACCGGCATCAAGGTCAACTACACGACCTACGACAGCAACGAGATCCTCGACGCCAAGCTGCGCACCGGCAAGTCGGGCTACGACATCGTCGTGCCGACCGCCTCGCCCTTCTTTGTGCGGCAGCTCCAGGCCAACATCTTCCTGCCCCTCGACAAGGCGAAGCTGAAGAACTGGAAGAACCTCGACCCCGAGATCATGACGGCGCTGGCCAAGTACGATCCGAACAACGCCCATGCCGTGCCGTGGATGTGGGGCACGACGGGCATCGGCTATAACGTCGCCGAGATCAAGAAGCGCCTGCCTGACGCGCCGGTCGATTCGCTGCGCATGATCTTCGATCCGGCGGTCGTCTCGAAGTTCCAGGATTGCGGCGTCATGCTGCTCGACAGTGCCAGCGACGTGCTGCCGGCCGCGCTCAAGTATCTCGGCCTCGATCCCGATTCGAAGAAGCCGGAGGACCTCGCCAAGGCCGCCGACGTGGTGAAGGCGGTGCGGCCCTACGTCCGCAAGTTCCATTCGTCGGAGTACATCAATGCGCTGGCCGGCGGGAACATCTGCCTCGCCTTCGGCTTCTCCGGCGACATCTTCCAGGCGCGCGACCGCGGCGCCAAGGCCGCCAGCAAGGTCGACATCGAGTACGCGATCCCCAAGGAAGGCTCGTTGCTCTGGATCGATGTCGTGGCGATCCCGAAGGACGCGCCCAACCAGGCCAATGCCTACCGCTTCATCGACTTCATGCTGGAGGCCAAGGTCGCCGCCGCCTCGACCGAGTTGACCGGCTACGCCAATGGCAACAAGGCCGCCTTCGCGCTGCTGCCCAAGGACATCTCGGAGAACCCGCTGATCTATCCGCCGCAGGACGTGCGCGCGAAGTTCTACACCATCACCGCCGGCACGGCCGAACAGGTGCGCGAGCGCACGCGGCTGTGGACCTCGGTGAAGACGGGCCGTTGAATTGAGCCTTACCTCTCGCGATGGGCCCATCGTCCGCATCGAGGGATTGACCAAACGCTTCGGGCCGATCGTCGCCGTCGATCGCGTCGACCTCGAGATCGCACGCGGCGAGCTGTTCGCGCTGCTGGGCGGCTCCGGGTGCGGCAAGACCACCCTGCTGCGCATGCTGGCCGGCTTCGAGACGCCCGACGATGGTCGGCTGTTCATCGACGGCCAGGACATGACCGACGTGCCGCCCTACCTGCGGCCGGTGAACATGATGTTCCAGTCCTATGCCCTGTTCCCGCACATGGATGTGGCCGCCAACGTGGGCTACGGGCTGCGCCGCGACGGGGTGAAGGCGCCCGAGATCGCCGCGAGGGTCGCGGAGATCCTGACGCTCGTGCACCTGCAGGACCATGCGAAGCGCAAACCCTCGCAGCTCTCGGGCGGCCAGCGTCAGAGGGTGGCGCTGGCGCGGGCGCTGGTGAAGCGGCCCAAGCTCCTGCTGCTCGACGAGCCGCTGGCCGCGCTCGACCGCAAGCTGCGCGAAAGCACGCGCTTCGAGATGGTGCGCCTGCAGGAGCAGCTCGGCCTCACCTTCGTCATGGTGACGCACGACCAGGAAGAGGCCATGTCCATGGCGACGCGGCTCGCTGTGATGAACGCCGGCCGCATCGCCCAGATCGGCACGCCGCACGAGGTCTACGAGCATCCAGCTTCGCGCTTCGTGGCCGACTTCATCGGCATCGCCAATATCCTCGCTTTACCCGGCGGCAGCTGGCTGGCGCTGCGCCCGGAGAAGATCACGCTCTCGGCCGAGCGGCCCGCCCTGCCGCAGACCGTCACCGGCCGGATCGTCGACGTCGCCTACGAGGGCGACCGCTCGCTCTATCATGTCGAAACCGACACCCACGGCACGATGACCGTTTCGACGACCAACACCAGCCGCAGCGCCGGCGAAACCTTGGCGCGCGGCCAGCCCGTCTGGCTGGGCTGGACCGACGAGGCCGGCCAGAGGCTGGAGGCCTAGGCGATGCGGTTCGTCATCGGGCTTCCGTTCCTGTGGCTCGGGATCTTCTTCCTGCTGCCCTGCCTCCTGGTCCTGGCCATCTCGCTGGGGACCTATGCGCCCGACTCGGTGCCGCCGGTCGAACTGGGCCTCAGCTTCAAGAGCTTCGCGCTGCTCTTCTCCGACGACCTCTATCTCGCGGCCTGGCTCTCCTCGCTGCGCATCGCCGCGACCTCAACCCTGGTGGCGCTGCTCCTGGGCTATCCCATGGCCTATGCCATCGCCCGCGCCGCGCCCAACCGGCGGCCGCTGCTGCTGATGATGGTCGTGCTGCCCTTCTGGACCTCGTTCCTGATCCGCATCTATGCCTGGATGGGGCTGCTGGCCGACAACGGACTGATCGAACAGTTCCTGCGCTGGAGCGGCGTCGCGTCGAATCCCGGCACGATCCTCGGCACCGAATGGGCGGTGCATCTCGGCATCGTCTACGCCTACCTGCCCTTCATGGTGCTGCCGCTCTACGCCACCCTGGAGAAGCTCGACGACAGCCTGCTCGAAGCCGCGGCCGATCTCGGCGCAAAGCCCTTCGCTGCTTTCCTGACCGTCACCCTCCCCTTGTCGCTGCCCGGCATCGTCGCCGGCTGCCTGCTCGTGTTCATCCCGGCGGTCGGCGAATTCGTGATCCCGGACCTGCTGGGCGGCACCGAGACGCTGATGATCGGCAAGGTCCTGTGGGACGAGTTCTTCACCAACGGCGACTGGCCGCTCGCCTCGGCGGTCGCGGTCTGCCTGCTGGTGCTGCTGGTCGGACCGATCGCGCTCTTCCAGCGCAACCAGGCGCGCAGCCTGGAGCGGCGCACGTGAGGGCCTTCACATGAGGGGCCGCGCCCGCTTCGCCTTGGGTTTGCTGGCGTTTGGCTATGCCTTCCTCTACCTGCCGATCGCGCTGGTGATCTTCTATTCGTTCAACGAGTCGCGCCTCGTCACCGTCTGGTCAGGCTTCTCCCTGAAATGGTGGCACGCCCTGTTCGCCAACGAGGCGATGCTTCAGGCGGCGTGGCTGTCGCTGCGCATCGCGCTGGTGAGCGCGACCTCTGCTGCGCTGCTCGGTCTCGCCGCCGGCTACGCGCTGGTGCGGGCACCACGCTTTCCCGGACGCACCTTGTTCGGCAGCCTCGTGGTGGCCCCCATGGTGATGCCGGAAGTCGTCATGGGCATCTCGATGCTGCTGCTGTTCGTCGGCTCGGAGAGACTCTTCGGCGGGCCGGACCGCGGCTTCCTCACCATCGCCATCGCCCACACGACCTTTTCGATCGCCTTCGTCGCCATCGTCGTGCAGGCCCGCCTCTCCGACTTCGACCGCGCGCTGGAAGAGGCGGCGATGGACCTCGGCGCCACCCCTTGGGTGACCTTCCGCACCATCACCCTGCCGCTGATCGCGCCGGCCGTCGGCTCGGGTTGGTTGCTCGCCTTCACCCTGTCGTTGGACGATCTGATCCTGACGCAGTTCGTTGCCGGGGCGCAGTCGCAGACCCTGCCGATGCGCGTCTATTCCAGCGTCCGGCTGGGCGTCGACCCGCAGATCAACGTGCTCGCCACCCTCGTGGTGATCATCGCGGCCTGTGCACTGGTCCTGTCCGGCTGGCTGACGAGGCGGAAAGTTTGAGCTAAGAAACCCTCCCCAGGGAGGAAAAAATGCTTCGGTCCGGAACGTCCAAGCCGTCACGCCGCACTGTGCTGAAGGGGGTCGGCATGGCCACTGTCGGTGCATCGCTGGGGGCTTCTCTGCCGATGGGCAGCGACGCCCAGGCGCAGGGTGCGCCGGCGGCCGCCAAGGGACCGAAGCTGCTCGAGATGGACGGCAAGGCCAAGCTGGCGGTGCTGGGCGACAGGCCGCTCGTGGCCGAAACCCAGGCCGAGCTGCTCGACGACAATGTCACGCCGACCAACAAGCTCTTCATCCGCAACAACGGGCAGGTGCCCGACATCACGGGCGACCCCAAGGCGTGGATGGTCAAGATCGACGGCGAGGTCAACACGCCGATGGAGATCACGGTCGGCGACCT
>JBILYJ010000242.1:0-7562 GCA_044377795.1 Reyranella sp.
CGTCCCATCTTGGCCTGGCGCCGGGGCAGAGCATCACCGTCGAGCAGGGGATCCAGGCGCTGGTCGCCCGCTCGGCCAACGATGTCGCCACGGCCTTCGGCGAGCTGCTGTCCGGCTCGGAGCCTGCCTTCGCCCAGCGCATGACCGACACCGCGCAGCGTCTGGGAATGACTTCTACCACCTTCCGCAATGCCAACGGCTGGCCTGATCCTGGGCAGACCACGACGGCACGCGACATGGCGATCCTCGCCCTGGCCCTGATCAAGGACTTCCCGCAATACTACGGCTACTTCCGCACCAAGGACTTCATGCTGGGCAAGCAGCGGATCGGACCGGGCATCAAGTTCCTCGATCTCTATTCGCCCTACGCCGATGGGCTGAAGACCGGATTCATCTGTGCCTCGGGCTTCAACATCGTGGGCAGCGCGGTGCGCGACGGAAGGCGGCTGATCGCCGTCGCCTTCGGCTTCCGCCGGGCCGACCTGCGCGACGAATTCCTGGTCCGCCTGTTCGACGAGGCCTACGCGCTCAAGACCGGCGGCAATCGCCAGAAGATCTGGCAGCTGCGCAACGGCGAGGGCGGCCCGGTGACGGTGCTGCCCTACGGCGAATGCGGCGGCATCCGCTACGACATGCCGGGCGATGCGGTGTGGCTCGGCACGTTCGGCGACTGGAGGACGGCGAAGAATGCGTTCGACGCCGGACAGGCCAGGCTGATGTCGATGGGCGTCGCCCACCCCGGCAAGGAGTACATCCTGCCCGTCACGTCCAACCAGGTGACGAAGCAGGCGGCCATCATTGCCGATCTCCAGCCCGAGGCGGCGCAGAGGCTGTGCGCCGACTACCAGGCGCGGAAATCCTTCTGTGTCGTGAAGAAACCTTCGGAATTCGCGGCGCCCTACAGCGGATTCTGGCGCTGACCTTGGCCCATCCCCTCATTCGTGGCATACCGCGCCCATGAACTGGCTGACCAATTTCGTCCGCCCCAAGCTGCGCGCGCTGGTCGCCCGCAAGGAAGTGCCGGACAATCTCTGGGTGAAGTGCCCGAAGTGCGAACAGATGCTGTTCACGCGCGACTGGGAGGCCAACCAGGAAGTCTGCAGTCACTGCGGCCACCACATGCGGCTTCGTCCGATGAAGCGGCTGCCGTTCCTGTTCGACGAGGGCAAGTACGAGCTGCATCCGCTGCCGCGGGTGAACGCCGACCCGCTCAAGTTTCGCGATACCAAGCGATATGACGCGCGCCTGAAGGAAGCCCAGGCCAAGGCCGAGGGCACGACCGACGCGCTGGTGGTGGCGAGTGGCCTGATGGGCAGCCGCCTCTCCGTCGTGGCGCTGCTCGACTTCGGCTTCATGGGCGGCTCGATGGGCACCGCCGTGGGCGAGGGGCTGGTGATGGCCGCCGATCTCGCCGTCGCGCGCGGGGCGCCGCTGATCGTCTTCTCCGCCTCGGGCGGCGCGCGCATGCAGGAAGGCATCCTCTCGCTGATGCAGCTCACGCGCACCACGATCGCGGTGCGCAAGGTCAAGCAGGCGGGGCTGCCCTATATCGTCGTGCTGACCGATCCGACGACGGGCGGCGTCTCGGCCTCTTTCGCCATGCTGGGCGACGTCCACATCGCCGAGCCCGACGCCATCATCGGGTTCGCCGGCCCGCGCGTCATCCAGGACACGATCCGCCAGGAGCTCCCCGAAGGATTCCAGCGCTCGGAGTATCTGCTGGAGCACGGCATGGTCGATGCCGTCGTGCACCGCCACAAGCTGCGCGAGACACTGATCCGCATGGTCTCGCTCTTCATGGATCCGCTGATCGTCGAGAGCCGCGCCCTCGCGGAGACCGGTCGCTGACGTGACCGCTAACGATCCGATCGTTCAACGCCTGATGAGCCACCATCCGAGGGTCATCACCCTCGGGCTGGAGCGCATCGAGCGGCTGCTGCTGCGGCTGGGATCGCCGGAAAAGAAGATGCCGCCGCTGATTCATGTCGCCGGCACCAACGGCAAGGGCTCGCTGGTCGCCTATCTTCGCGCCATCGCCGAAGCCGCCGGCTATCGCGTGCATGTCTATACTTCGCCGCATCTCGTGCGCTTCAACGAGCGCATCCGCATTGCCGGCCGGCTGATCGAGGACGACCTGCTGGACTCGATGCTGACCGAATGCGAGCAGGCGAATGGCGAAATCCCGATCGCCTTTTTCGAGATCACGACGGCGCTGGCCTATTTGGCTTTCTCGCGCGTGCCGGCCGATCTCGGCATCATCGAGGTTGGCATGGGCGGCCGCTTCGACGCCACCAACGTGATCGATCCCATCCTCTCGGCCATAACGCCGGTCGGCTATGACCATACCGGCTTCCTGGGCGACAAGCTCGAAGGCATCGCCTGGGAGAAGGCGGGCATCCTCAAACACGCGACGCCCGCCGTGATCGGCCGCCAGCGCGAGGTCAGCGCCCAGGTGATCGAGACCGAGGCGGCCAAGCTTGCTGCGCCGCTGTTCCGGATGGGGCGCGAGTGGCAAGTGATGCCGAAGGACTCGGGCTTTCGCTACGAAAGCGACCTCCTGACGCTCGACCTGCCCAACCCGGCGCTGGTGGGGGCGCATCAGATCGACAATGCCGCGACCGCCGTTGCCTGCATCGAGCGTCTGCGGGCGGCGCGCTTCGACATGGATGACACCGCGATCCGCAAGGGACTCGCCTCCGTCGAATGGCCGGCGCGGCTGCAGCGTCTCATGAAAGGGCCACTGCCGGACTCGTTGCCCCCCGGATGCGAACTCTGGCTCGACGGCGGCCACAACGAGGATTGCGGCATCGTGCTCGGCCGCATGGCGGCGGAATGGGCGAAGGAGCCGGCAGCACTACCGCTCTATCTCGTCTTCGCCATGCAGACGACCAAGGACGCGTCGGGCTTCCTGCGGCCGCTGGCGCGCTATACCACGGCGGCCCGGGCGGTGCCGTTCCCCGAAGGTCATGCCGCTTACACGCCACCGGAAGCCTGCGCACGGGCGGCCGATGTCGGGCTCGATTGCACGCCCGCAAACGACATCGGCGCGGCGCTGGAGGACCTGTTGGCCACCCAGCCCGCGCCGATGCGCATTCTCATCTGCGGCTCGCTTTACCTTGCGGGCGAGATACTCGTCCGCAACGGCTGAACCGCAACTGGATCAAACGACGGTGTTGATCCAGCTCACCAGCTTCTGCTTCGGCTCGGCGCCGATCTTGGTCGCCGCGACCTGGCCGTTCTTGAACAGCAGCAGGGTCGGGATCGACCGCACGCCGTAGCGCGTCGGCGCCATCGGGTTCTCGTCGATGTTGATCTTCACGACCTTGAGCTTGCCGTCCATCTCCTTGGAGATGTCCTCCAGCGACGGGCCGATCATGCGGCAGGGGCCGCACCACTCGGCCCAGAAGTCGACGAGGACGGGCGTGTCGGACTTCAGGACTTCCTCTTCGAAGGAAGCATCGGTTGCTTTAACGGTCATTGCGGGTTCTCCCAAAAACACTACAGGCCGGTCGAGGGGACCGGCGCCGCCCTTGGCCCAGAAGCTAGGAACGCACGCCCCCCGAGTCAAGATGCGGCGGCATAAGGCATTGATTTGTCTAGGGTTTCTGCGGCGATCTCCATGAGGCGGGGGGCCGCCGTCCAGAGCAGGAAGGCTCTCACCCTGCGGCCCGGATAAATCCGCTGCAGCAGGGCGCGATACAGCGCGAGCTGACGGCGATAGACCAGCGCCACGCCTTCGGCCGACTCCGGCGGCGGCCGATTGGTCTTGTAGTCGACGATCAGGACTTCGGTGTCCGACACGGCCAGACGGTCGACCTGGCCGCTCACCGTGAACGTGCCGCGCGGCGTCTGCAGCGTCCCGATCAATGGCACTTCCGCGCGCGACCCCGGAGCGAACAGGGCGGCGTGCGCCGGGGCTTCGGTGACGGCGAGCGCTTCGGCGGCCCATTGCTCGATGTCCTGCGGCGAGAGCCCGTGTGCCGGCTGTGCGAGGAAGCGGCGGGCGGCGGCGGCCCGTTCGAGCGGCGGAAGGCCGGGAAGGTGAAGCAGAAGGTCGTGCAGCAGCAGACCGCGCTGCCACCGCCTTGGATCGTCGGCGATCAGCGGGCTGTAGGCCCGGGGTCCACCGGTGGCCTCGTCGGGAAGCGGCTGCGAGGGGGCGAGCGGCGTCGGCGGATCGGGTTCGCCGGGCGCCGGCGCGGTCCACCAGTCGGGCAGCGGCGCTTCGTCGGCGATCGGCAGCTCGGGTTGCTCGGTCTCGACGATATGGCCTTGGTTCGTGAGCTCGTAGCCATCGCCCGACCAGCCATCGGGTCCGAGCGCGGCGGTGAAGTCGAAGGGGCGCGCGACGGCGCGGGCGCGCGCCTGCGGCTCGTCGGTGAGCCCTCCGGCTTCGCTGCTGGCCCGCAGGCCGGTGTCGATGCGTTCATACCAGCAGCCGCGATCGGGCTTCTTCGAGCCGACCCAGCCGCCGACATAGAGTCGGTCTTCGGCCCGCGTCATGGCGACATAGAGGAGGCGGTTCTGCTCTTCCAGGGCGCGGTCGCGGGCCTCGCCCCGCCAGGTTCGGGCCGCCTCGTTGGCATCGTCGGTCCGTGGCAGCCAGAGGCGGACCTCGCCTTCGGCGCCCGCCAGCAACCGGTCCGAATCGCGGGGCACCCGCGTCGTGTCGGGCAGGTAGACGATCGGCGCCTGCAGACCCTTCGAGGCATGCACGGTCAGGATGCGCAGCTCGCGTCGGCGATTCTGATCGAGGTCGCGCTTGATCTCGCCACCGCCGGTCTCGAACCAGCGCAGGAAGCCCTGCAGCGAGCCGCCCTCTATTCCCTGGTATTGGAGGGCGCGCGCCAGCAGCTCGTCGATCGGATCGGAGGCTTCGCGGCCCAGCCGTTCCAGCAATCGCCGACGGCCCCCTTCCGGTCCCAGCACGCGCGCGAAGAAGTCGAACGGCGTTTCGTAGTCGGCGCGGCGCAGCCAGTCGGACATGGTGGCATAGGCGGCCGCGAACGGCGCTTGGGCGCGACGCTCGCGGAGGGCGCGCCACAGATGTCCGGGGCGCTTCCAGGCGAGGCTGAAGAGCTGGTCCTCGTCGAGCCCGACCAGCGGCGACTTCAGCAGTGCCGCGAGATTGAGGTCGTCCTGCGGCAACAGGACGAAGCGCGCCATCGCCAGCAGGTCCTGGATCGCGAGTTCCTGGCCGAGGTTCAGCCGGTCGACGCCGGCGACCTCGACGCCCTCGCGCTTCAGCGCCCGCACGAGTGCATTCACGAACTCGTTGCGACGCCGCACCAGCACCATGAAGTGGCCGGCATGCAGCTTCTCGCCGTCGCGCGCGCGGCGCTCCTTGCCTATAAGCTCCTTGGCGTGCACGGCGATCAACTGGGCCAGTCGCTGGTGTGGCAGTGCTAGTCCGCCACTGCTTCCGGCGCCGCCGATCTCCCGGGTGTCGACCTTGTCGTCGCTGCCGACGACCAGCGGCCACAGCTCGACCCGGCCCGGCTCGTTCTTGCGGCTCGGCAGATGGATCACGTCACCCGGCTCGGCAACGCCCTTCGCGGCCTCGATCTCGCCGAACACCCAGTCTACGGCGTCGAGTACGGCCGGCGTCGAACGGAAGGAGACGTTGAGCTCGACCGGCACGAAGATCCGGTCGGCGACGCGGCTGCGCTCGTCGAACCACTCGCGCATTTCCTTCAGCTTGCGCGGATCGGCGCGCTGGAAACCGAAGATCGACTGCTTGGTGTCGCCGACGGCGAAGATCGTTCGGCTGCGCCCGACCGCTCCCTCGCCCACGAAGAACTCCTCGGTGAGTCGGCGGATCACTTCCCACTGGTCGGGATTGGTATCCTGCGCCTCGTCGACAAGCACATGGTCGATGCCGCCATCGAGCTTGAAGAGCACCCAGGCGGCGCTCTCCGCGCTCTCCAGCAGGCGGCGCGTCGCCACGATAAGGTCGTCGTAGTCGAGCACGGCGCGGCGCCGTTTGGCGCGCGTGTAGCGGTCGGTGACGTCGAGACCGAGGCGCAGCAGGGCGAGCGTGCGCTCGACCAGGGCTGCGCCGTTGATGCGGTCGAGGATTTCCATCAGGCGCCTGGCTTCGCGCAGAAGCACGTCCTCGATGGCGGGCATCTCCGCGATGGCGGCCTTGGTCGCGAGCCGTGCCAGGATCTCGCCCTTGGCCGTGAAGAAGGCTCCGGCGTAGCCGGTCAGCACGGAGGGCCGGTCCGTCGAGGCCAGCCACTCCGCAATCGTGGCGCCGCGTGCCTTGTCCTGCTTGCCGCCCTTGGCGAGCGCGCGGGCGGCCTCGCGAAGCGCTCCGGCGTCGAACGCGGCTTCGAGGCAGGCATCGGCGGTCAGCCTGTCGGCCGTGTCGTCGACGCCGCAGCCCATTTCCTTGGCCAGGCGCGCGCGCACCCGTTGCAGGCCGGCCTCGTCGCCGATGCGCGCCAGCAGCCACGCCCGTTCGCTCAGCAGCCGCGTCATCAGTTCGGCGTATTCGGCGATCGATACCTTGCCGGCGACGGACGCCAGGGCGGCTGCGAGCGCCGGTGGTGCATCGCTGCGGGCCAGCGCCTCCATCTGCTCGTCCTGCACGCGGCGCAGGATGGTCTGCGCCTCGGCCTCGTCGAGAATCTCGAAGCCCGGCGCGACGCCGGCTTCGAGCGGAAAGCGCTTCAGCAACGCCTGGCAGAAGGCGTGGATGGTAAGGATGTTGATGCCGCCCGGCGCATCGAGGACGCGGGCGAACAGGCGGCGCGCCACGACACGCTGGGCCGGGGTCGGCGCCTTGTCGATCAGCTTGGCGATGCTGCCATCGAGCGTCGCTTCGTCGGTCAGGGCCCAGCGGCCGAGCTGGTGGGCCAGACGGTTGCGCATCTCGGCCGCCGCTGCCTTGGTGAAGGTGAGGCAGAGGATGCGCTCGGGTTTCACCTCGTTCAGCAGCAACCGTGTCACGCGATCCGTGAGGACCTTCGTCTTGCCGGTACCGGCATTGGCCTCGACCCAGGCCGAATGATCGGGGGTCGTGGCGCGCCGCTGCGCATCGGTCGCGAGGGCAAGGGCGTCGAGAATATCGCTCATTCGTCACCGCCGCCCGCGGTCGACCATTCGGCGATGCGCTCAAGATGGGCGTAGTCGTTGAAGTGCGGCCCGTAGGCCGGCCAGGGGAGCGCGGGATAGGGTGTGTTCGGGTTCGAGAAGTGGTCAGCCATCTTCTCGACCAGCGCCATCATCTCGGCCACCAGCTCGTCGCTGCCCTTGATCTCGCTCACCTTGCCGCCGTCGCCCAGACCGTTGGCCTGCCAATAGGAGAGGCGGACCGTCTTGGCCCTGCCCTCGATCTTGTCGAAGCCGCCGCGCTCGGCCATCGCAGCCTCGAGCAGGAGCTGCGGCGCGAACAGCGCTTCGAGCTCGTCCTTGGTCGGCACGCGGCCAGTCTTGTAGTCGATGATCTCCCAGACGCCGCGTTCCAGCTCGTCGACCCGATCGGCGCGCGCTTCGATACGCAGCGGACGCGTGGCCGGCCCGACGGTCATTGCGGCGTTGCTCTCGCTGGCCAGAAG
>JBILYJ010000244.1:0-7535 GCA_044377795.1 Reyranella sp.
CAACGGAGTTCCTCCCATGCGTATGCTTCTCGCCACAGCCGCGATTGCCGCGGCCACTGTCTTCACTGTCCCCGTCGTGCTCGCCCAAGGCACTCCGCAGACCGTCCAGCTGGTGAAGGTCGACATCGTCAAGGTGTCGACCGGTTACCGCGCCAGCAAGGTGCTCGGCGCCTCGGTCGTCAACGAAGCCGGCGACACGGTCGGCAAGATCGACGAAATCATCGTCGGATCGGACGGCAAGGCGCCGTTCGTCGTCCCTCCCTCGGTGGCTTCCTGGGCGTCGGCGACAAGCTCGTTGTCCTGCCCTACGAACAGATGAGGACCGACGGCAAGAAGATCATGCTGCCGGGCGCGACCAAGGACTCGCTGAAGGCCCTCCCCGACTTCAAGTACGCCTCGTAGAAATGCGCGCACCCGTAGAGGAATTCGCGCACCCGACATTTCTCTCCTTTCCCGTCATCGCAGCGCGGCTCCTGTTCGCCGCGCTGCTCGGCGCCTTGACCGGTTTCGAGCGCGAGACCCCGTCCGAGCCGTGGGGGCCGTGACGGCGGGTGTGGCCTTTCTGGCCGCTGGGTCAATCCTCTTCCCGGGGTGAGGTTCAGGGCCTCACCACCGGCGCCGGCATGTGGCTGGCGGCGGCCGTTGGTCTCTCCTCCGGCTTCGGCCTGTGGCAGATTGCGGGTCTGGGCACTTTTCTGAGCCTCGCCGTCACGGGTCTGCTTCAGACGCTGCAGGTGAAGCTCGGCATCGGCCCGGACCGGAAGGGCGACACCGGCAAGAATGCCGGGACAGACAGGAAGGACGATTTTGACGGCCGGTGCTAAGCTCCTCCCGCATGAGCCGTCCACTCTTACCCTTCCTCGTGTTGTTCGCCGCAGCAGCGGCCCTCCCCGTCGCGGCCCAGACGTCTCGACCGGTGCCCGAACTCGGAACAGCGCCGATACCGCGGCAGCTCCCCACCGTGCCGACGCCGGGCCAGCCCCCGGCGGCCAGCGACGAGGTCAAGGACCCGAAAACCGGTTGCGGCGCGGTGATGATGAACGCCGAACCCAGTGTGGGTATCAGCTGGTCGGGCGACTGCGACTACGGGCTGGCCCAGGGCAAGGGCGTGCTGCAGTGGACCAGGAACGGCGTCCCGACCGACCGCTACGAAGGCGAGATGAAGGACGGACTGTATGAGGGCCAAGGCAAGCTGACCTACGCCAACAAGGCTCGTTACGAGGGCGAGTTCAAGGCAGGCGAACGCGACGGCAAGGGCACTTACATCTTCCCGAGCGGCGCCAGGCTGACCGCGGAGTTCCGCGAGGGTCGCCCACAGGGGCATGGCATGTACGTCTGGAGCAACGGCAACCGCTATATCGGCGACTTTCGGGACAATCAGCGGACCGGCCGCGGCACGATGCTGTTCGCCGACGGCGGCCGGTACGAGGGCGAATTCGTCAACGGCAAGATGCAGGGACGCGGCGTGCGCGTCTGGGCCAACGGGGGGCGCTACGAGGGTGAATGGATGGATGACCGGGCCAACGGCTGGGGTACCAAGTCCGGAGGCCCCGGCGGCCAGGTCTTCACCGGCACATGGACCAACGGCTGCTTCCGCGAAAACCAGCGCTGGGCGACCGTCGGCGCCACGGCGCAGGCGTGCGGTTTCCAGTAGGAGGCGTCGTGTCAGCCAGCCCGAAGCTGATCATGATCCAGTTCCTTCAATGGGTGGCGGCCCGGCCGCGCTGCCGCGAGGATGTGCTCGACGCCTGGCAGAGCTCCTGCCCGCGTTTCCCGGTCTGGGAAGACGCGCGGGCGGGCGGGCTTGTGCGCCAATGCGGCGGCGAGACCGGCGAACACCGGGTCGAGCTCACCGAACGCGGTCGCGCGATGCTCGACCGGGCCTGATCTCCGCGGCACTGCGCACACCGCCTCCCAACCGCAAACAACAGCGCGTATACTGACGCCATGACGCTGCAACGCGCCGCACTTTGGGCCGTGGTTATCGCCGCGACGATCTTCCTGCTCGTCGCCGGGCGCGGCCTGCTGCTGCCGTTCGTTCTGGGCATCGTACTCTGGTACATGGTCGATTCGCTGGCCGACACGTTCGCCCAGCCGCGACTGGGCGATCTGCGCCTGCCACAGCCGCTACCGATGGTCCTTGCCGTCCTGATGATCGGCGGCCTGTTCTGGATCGTCGGGCGCACGATCGGGCGCAACGTGCAGGCCGTCGTGGAGGCGGTCCCGAGCTATGAAGCCCGCCTCACCCGTCTCGTCGAGCAAGTCACCCGTCTGGCCGGCATCGAACAGGCACCGACCCTGTCGGAGCTGGTGGCCCGGATAAGTCTCGCCGACACGGTTGGCAGCGTCGCCGCCGCCGCCGCGTCGGTGGTGAGCATCGCCGGCCTCATCCTGATCTACACGCTGTTCCTGTTCGTCGAGCAGGCTCATTTCAAACGCAAGCTCGGCGTCATCTTTCACGGCGACGGCCAGGAAGCACGCGTACTGGCTGTGCTCGCCAGGATCGACCGCGAGATCCGCATCTATATCCGCATCAAGACGACGCTCGCGACGGCCACGTCGGCGCTCGCCTATCTCGTCATGTCCTCTGTCGGCGTCGATTTTGCAGGCTTCTGGGCCGTGATGGTGTTCTTCTTCTACTACATTCCCACCGTGGGTTCGATCATGGCCATCATCGCGCCGGCGCTGCTCACCCTTATCCAGTTCGACAGCCTCACGCCCTTCCTGATCGTGCTGCTGGTATTCGGCTCGATCCAGGTCGTGACCGCCAACGTGATCGAGCCGGCGATCATGGGGCGCTCGCTCAATCTCTCGCCGCTGGTGGTCATCGTCTCCCTGGTCGTTTGGGGAACGATCTGGGGCGTCGTCGGCATGTTCCTGTGCGTCCCCATCATGGTGGTGGCGCTGATCGTGCTCGCCCAGTTCGAGACGACGCGGCCAGTCGCCGTCCTGCTGTCCGCCGATGGCCGGATTCCGGAATCGACACCATGAAGCGACTGTTTCTTCTCGTCATCCTGCTCGCCGCGTCTGCGGCCGTCGCGCAGGTTTCCCCGTCGGACCCGAGACCCTCGCCGATGCCCGTGCCGCAGGGCGAGGTCATGTACTCGTGTCCCGGGGGCATGGACTTCGCCTCTTCCTTTTCGAGTGACGGCGAACTGGCGACGCTGCGCATGCCCGGCCAACCCGACATCGAGCTGTCGCGCGTGCCCGCGGGTTCAGGCTTTGCCTTTTCGGATTCCTACTACGAGCTGCGCGGACGCGGCCGCGAAGTGACGCTCACCGCCGCCGGACGTTCGATGCGATGCCACGCCGCCGGCCGGCCGGGCAATCCGCCGCGCACCTACGAGGGCGGTGGCCTTACGGTCACCCTCTTTCCCGACGGGACGTTCCGGCTGCGCGAGAAACGCGACGGGTCGGCCGGCCCCCTGCTCGATCTGGGGGAGTGGGCGCAGGAAGTCGAAGGCGGCGTACGACTGGTCTTGCGCGGCAGCGGAGGCAACCGGCGGGCGTTCCGCGAGATCGGGACCGACAAGCTGATCGCGGACGACGGCAGCGAGCTTCTGCAGGCCGCGACCCCCGACCCGATCGACGGCCGTTTCCGGCTCTCCGGCATGTATCGCGACGCGCAGGATGGCGGGTTGTTCGCGCCCTGTCTGGTCGGCCGCATCTATGGCGTGGCACCGGGCGGCGCCGAGCCCGAACTCGAGAAGGCGTGGGTCGACGCCACGCCCTCTCGTGAAACCAGCCTTTATGTCGAGATCATCGGCGGGTTCGACGGCAACAACTCGATCACGGTGGATCGCTTCATCGACCTGAAGCGCAACGGCGCCTGTTCTGCGCTGGCGTCCCGTGGGGCGGCGCTACAGGACACCGAGTGGCGTCTGGTCGAACTCGACGGCCAAAGTCTCACGTTCGACGACTGGCGGCGGCGACCGCTGATGCGCCTCGACGATCTCGGCAAGTTCACCGCCTCGACGGGCTGCAACACGCTGGGCGGCGACTATGTCCTCGACCCGGCCGGGCTCCGATTCACCCCTGGGCCGATGACAATGATGGCCTGCCCGCCGGCCGAAACGGCCATCGAGAAACGCTTCGTCGCGGCGCTGGATGCGATCAGGACCGCGCAGATTTCCGGCACGACACTCGATCTCGTTGACGGGACGGGCAAGCGACGCATGCGCCTCGAGGCCCGAGGCCGTTAACGAAACGCCTCGGGATCGGCCCGCAGCGTCAGCTTGTTGTCGCTGTCGACGGCGATGCGCAGGAACGTGAAACCGGAGGGAACGTCAGTGGTGTCGACATTGCCTTCGAACTCGCGATCGATCTCATCGAACAGCCGGACGTAGAGCTTCCACCCGATCATCCCGGGCTCGAACGGCACGCGAACCGGCTCGCTCCAGTCCAGGGCGCGAACCCCGCTCTGCACGACGCGTTCCGTGGCAACCTCGCGTACAAGTGTCGCTTCGAAGCGGCCGATCGTGGCGGTACGTGCCGCCTTCGTGGCCGCCTTGGCGACGACGGCGATGCAGATCTGGCTAGGCCGGTCTTCGCGCACGAAGTCGACCGAGCCGCTGTTCATCGTCTCGTCAGGACTCTCGTCGATCCAGCCCAGCCGCTCGACGATGACCACACGCCTCTTGCTCTTGTCGAAACGCCATCCCGGTGGAGGATCGAAGCAGCGCCGCACGGTCCGCGCCTCGCCGGCCGGCGCGCGCGCCAATATCTCCGGTGATACCAGCGTGTTGGACTCCGGTACGACGGACCGCACCTTCTGGTCGAGCGCGATCCCGCCCGCCCTTTCCGGGATCGAGGTGAAAAGCAGCTGGAATGCCACGGTGCGTGAGTCATGGCGCAGGAAGAGCGATCCGGAGGCAAGTCTCGCGTGCTTGGCGTCCGTCGGGAAGGCGCTGCGCGGTACGAGGAACTTCAGGCGCTCGGGTGTTACGACGGCCTCGCCGCGCCACGGGCCGATTGCCAGCACCGGCAGCGTTCGGCTTCTTGCCAGGCGCAGACCCAAAATCTCGATCTCGATCACGGGCTCGTCGCCGGCCGGAGCGGCGGCAGCCGGCGCGTCACCCGGCGCGGTGCGCCGGGGCGCCAGGAACATCGGCGTGTAGGAAAGAATGACCGGCGAGGGATCGAAGGACGCCATCCTCTCCAGGTCCGCTGGAATGCCGCTCGCCGCCTGTGACACGGCAACGGCCCCCCCGGGGGTGCCGGGGCGATCGATCGCGGCGCGCAACGCGGCATTCACCGCCTCGAGCCTGGCGAACATTTCCCGTCGCATGGCCGGCAACCGGTCGAACGGCTGCTCGCGCTCGGCCTCGTAGCGCGACGCCAGCGCGTCGAACAACAGGCTCGCCGCCCGGAAAGACGACAGCATCTCGATACGCGCCAGGCTGTCGGCTCGCGCCTGCAGCTCGGCACGCTCCGCCTGCAGGATGACGAGCTTCTCCGCGATCGTCGGCGGGGGCGGGACGCTTCGGTCCTCCGACGACTGGGCGTACGCCGACGCGGCGCCCGTGAACAGAACGGCCACGAGCAGCAGCAGGACCAGAGTGCGGGTCCAGAGCGATCCGGATGCGGGCGAGCCAGCCGTCATGCGGCGGTTTCTAACACGGCCGCCGGTGACAGCACCGGCGGCGGATTGTCTTGATCAGTAGGAGAACAGCACCGGCAGGGGCGACGACAGGATGAGATCGCGGGTCACGCCGCCGAAGATCATCTGGCGCAGCCGACTCTGCGTGTAGGCTCCCTTGACGATGAGGTCGGCACCCAGCGCCTGCGCCCGGTCCACGATGGTCTGCCCGGCCGACTTTGATCCTGGCTTCACATGCTGGCCTGTCACGTTGAGACCGTGGCTCCTCAGCGAATCGGCGATCTCCAGGGCCGTCGGACCCGGCACCATCGCCCCTTCGACGCTCAGCACCTCGATGGTCTCGGCGCCGCTCAGCACCGGCATCGCGAGCGAAATCGCACGGGCACTCTCGGTCGAGCCGTTCCATGCGAACAGGATGCGCTTTCCGACCATGCCGCTGAAACCGGGCGGCACGACGAGGACCGGGCGGCCCGAATCGAACAGCGCCGTTTCGAACACGCTTTCCGGCATCTTCGGCAGGGCGCCGGGCTGCGGCAGGACGATGAGGTCATAGGCCCGGCCGATCGTGCCGATCGCCGTCGGACCGCTATCGTCGGCCGAGCGCCATTCGGAGACGAGGCCCGTCGCCCGTTCTTCGAAGGCCTGCCTGACCGCGGCGACCCGCTGGCGTTCCTCGGCATCCTCGGCGAGGCCGCCGCCGATCGGCGCGCCCATGCCGGCATCCGCCCAGGCCATGCTCATGACACCGTAGGAAGGCGGCTCGAGGCCTATCAGGCGTGCCCCGAACGTGCGTGCGATCTTGGCGGCCAGATCGAACGCGGCCGGATCTTCCGACGTCCAGGCCATTGTCAGAATGGACTTCATGGCACGCCCCCTCGTTAGCTTGACCGAAGATAACACGAGGCTCGCCGCAGCGCGCGCCACGACGAACTTGATACAATTCTCACATTGTATCGGTGTGCCGGTCCAATACGTTAAGAGCGATTTTTAAACTTATTGTTCGACAGGGACTGCAATCAGTCCCCAGCATTTTTCAATCCGGAGATACCGATGCTGACCTTTTTTCGCCGGTTGATGGCGGACGACAAGGCCGCCACCGCGATCGAATACACGCTGATCGCCTCCCTGATCGCCGTCGCGGCGATCACCGCCATCAGCACCGTGAGCGGCAAGGGGCTCTAACGGGCTTTTTGGCAGATACCGGCGGGCAACATCGCCCCGCCCGCGGTACCAGGATACCTGCATCAGGGGCTGCGACACTCGATTCGTTCGATTCGTTTATTTCGGTTGTTTCGTTTATTCGCCAATTTCAGGCGATCTGGCGGGCCGAAGGCACGATCCAGGCGAAGCGGTCCGACAGGGCCGCAAGAGTGATCCGGTTGATCGCCTCCGCGGCGATCGTATCCCCGCCCGTGGCATCGGGCAGATCGCGCGTCGCCACCGTATCGGCGGCGATGGTGCTCATGAAACCCTGATCCGTGGCCGCGCGCACCGTCGCCGAAACGCACATATGGGTCATGAAACCGCCGACGATCAGGTTCTTGCGGCCGATGGCGGCGAGCAGCGATCCGAGGTCGGTGCCCGCGAAGGAGTTCGGCATGCCCTTGTCGATGATCGTCTCGCCGTCGCGCGGCGTCAGTTCCTTGACGATCTCGTAGCCCGTCGAGGTCGGATTGAAGGCCTTGCCCTTGGACTGGTGGCGCACATGGACGATCGGAGTTCCCGCCGTACGGGCCTTCTCGAGCAGGACGGCCAGCGCATCGACCGCGGGCTGCACGCCGGTCAGCGGCAGCAATCCGTCGGTATATTCCCTCTGCGCATCGATGATCAGCAGTATGCCGTCGGCCATGGTGGCCGGTGTCGGTTGCGCGCCGGCCATCTGCAGCATGGTCATTGCCATGTTCATTCCTTCGACTGTGTCCCGGTTGTATAAGTC
>JBILYJ010000245.1:0-7493 GCA_044377795.1 Reyranella sp.
CAGGCGTGTGTTCTCGGCCTGGCTCAAGGCGCGCCGATTGCCAGGATACGGCGCGGCACGCGCCAAGTTCCTCGCCGACCTCCGGCGGGACCGCACCTCCAATCGCGTGCGGCGCTGGGGCCAGGCGCTGGTGCTGGCGGCCGAGCTCCCGGACACGATCGAGCGGCTCTACGCGCATTTCCTGCACACGCCGGCCTCCGTGACGCGCTACGCTGCCACCTTGCGCGGCCTGCCGTGGAGCGTATCGGCCCATGCCAAGGACATCTGGACGAGCGAGCCCTGGGACGTCCGGGAAAAGCTGGCGGACTGCGCCTGGCTGGTGACCTGCACCAATGTCGGCCTGCAACGGCTGAAGGAACTGGCGCCGACGCCCGAAAAGCTGCGACTCGTCTACCACGGGCTCGATTTCGCCCATCTGCCGCCGCCCCCGCCGGCGCGGCCGCCGCGCGATGGTTCGGATCCTGCCGATCCCGTCGTGATCCTCTCGGTCGGCCGAAAGGTCGAGAAGAAGGGCTACGACGATCTTCTGGACGCGCTGGCATTGCTGCCGGACGGCCTGCACTGGCGCTTCGAGCATGTCGGCGCGGGCGAACTCTCCGACGCCCTGAAGGCCCAGGCTGCCGCCCTCGGGATTGCCGATCGCTGCGCCTGGCACGGCGGCCAGCCGCAGAAGGCGGTGTTCGCGGCGTTGGCCCGTGCCGATCTGTTCGTGCTGGCGAGCAAGACGGCCGCCGACGGAGACCAGGACGGCCTGCCCAACGTGTTGATGGAGGCGGCGCATCAGGGCCTGCCCCTCGTATCGACGCAGGCCGCGGCCATCGGCGAATTCGTCGAGGATGGCGAGACCGGCCTGCTCGTGCCGCCGGCCGCGCCGCGCGAGCTCGGTGTCGCGCTCGCCCGCATGATCGCCGATCCTGGTCTGCGGCAGAGGCTGGCGCAGCGTGCCGGCGAGGTCGTGCGCACGCGCTTCTCCTACGAGGCCGGCGTCGAATGGATCGCGTCGGCGTTGCAGGACCGGCACCGCCAGAGCCCCGTCACGGCGCGCGCCGCGGAGTAATCATGCGCGTGCTGCTGCACACGCCGTTGAAGGCACCCGACAGTCCCGTGCCTTCGGGCGATCGCGAGATGGCGCGCGGGCTGGCACGCCTGCTCGAACGTCTCGGCCACGAGGTCACGATGCCGGCCGCGAGTCGCGTCGCGCCCGGCGTGCCGCCGGTCGCCGCGCATCTGTCGCTGGAGCGGCACGCGCGCGCCCAGGCAGGGCGTTTGATCGGGCGCTGGCGGGCGCTGCCTGCGCATCATCCGGAGCGCTTCGATCTCTGGTTCACCTATCACTGCTACTATCGCAAGCCCGACTGGCTGGGACCGCTGGTGACGCAGGCGCTGGACCTGCCGTACGTGATTGCCGAGGCCTCGCATGCGCCGCGCCGGGCGCAGGGACCGACCCGGGCCGGCCATCGCGCCGTCGAGCGGGCGCTGGCGGCGGCCGACCTCGTGCTGACCGTCAATCCGCGTGACAGGGCCGGGGTGAAGGCGCGGCTGCGGCCCGGCGCGCGCCAGGTCTGGCTGCCGCCCTTCATCGACGTCGCGCCCTTCCAGGTTCCGTCACGGCGTGACCCCGGCCAAGCGCCCCTGTTGCTCAGCGTCGGCATGATGCGCACGCGCGACAAGCTCGAGTCCTATCGCGTGCTGGCCCGCGCCTTCGCCCTGCTGGGGGACAAGGAATGGCGCGCCCTGCTGGTGGGCGACGGTCCCGCGCGCGCCGAGATCGAGGGATTGATGGCGCCTTTCGGCTCCCGCGTGCGCTTTGCCGGCGCCGTGCCGCACGGCGAGTTGCCGGCCCTCTACGCGTCGGCGGACCTTTACCTTTGGCCTGCAATCAACGAAGCGTATGGCATGGCCTTTCTCGAAGCCCAGGCGGCCGGCTTGCCCGTGGTCGCCGGCCGCACCGGCGGCGTCCCCGCAGTCGTGGCCGACGGTGTCACGGGTCTGCTGACGCCGATCGGCGATGCGGTCTCCTTCGCCGCGGCCGTGGCGCGGCTGCTGGAGGATCCGGCCGAACGCGCACGCCTTGGCGCCGCCGCGGCGCAGCGGGTGGCGGCGCATCACGACGAGCGCGCCGCGGCCCGTGCCTTGGGCGCCGCCCTCGCGAGCTTACGGGTGTGAAGGGATGAGGGCCGTGCCCTTCGCGCTGCTGCGCCATGCCCCGACGGCCTGGAATGCCGATGGCCGGCTGCAGGGGCTGACCGACACCTGCCTCAGCCCCGAAGGCGAGGCAGCGGCGCGGCAATGGCGGCTGCCGCCGCCGGCTGCGCACTGGAAGCGCTTGAGCAGCCCGTTGCAGCGCGCGCGCCGCACGGCCGAACTCGTGCAGCCCTCGGCGCCTGTCGCACTCGATTCACGCCTGCGTGAAATGAGTTTCGGCGTCTGGGAAGGCTTCACGGTGAAGCAGCTGCGTGCGACCGGCGGCGAGGCCTTCGCGGCGGCGGAATCGGCCGGCCTCGACTTCCAGCCGCCGGGCGGCGAGTCGCCGCGCCTCGCGATGGCCCGCCTGTCGCACTGGAGTTCGACGCTGACGGAGCCCGTGGTCGCGGTGTCGCACAAGGCCTCGATCCGCGCGCTGCTGGCATTGGCGACCGGCTGGAACATGCTGGGTCGTCCGCCTCACAAGCTCGACTGGACGTGTCTGCATTTCTTCGTGGCCCACGACGCCGGCCGCGTGACGATCGAGCGGCTCAACGTGCCGCTCAACTCATGACCGCGCGCGTCTTCTTCTATGTGCAGCATCTGCTGGGCATCGGCCATCTGCGCCGTGCCGCTGCCCTGGCGCGGGCGCTGGCGGCGGGTGGCTTCGACGTGCTGCTGGTCTCCGGCGGCGCCCCGGTCGACGGGCTGGCGCTGGGCGGTGCCCGGCTTCATCAACTGCCGCCGGTGCGCGCCGCCGACGCACGGCTCAAGGAACTGGCGCGGCTCGACGGCACGCCGGTCGACGAGGCTTTCCGCGCGAAGCGCACGCGCCAACTGCTCGACCTGTTCGAGGCCGAGCAGCCCGACATCCTTCTCACCGAGCAGTTTCCCTTCGGTCGCACGCAGCTTCGCTTCGAGCTGCTGCCGTTGCTCGAGGCGGCACAGG
Source organism: Reyranella sp. (assembly GCA_044377795.1). Lineage (GTDB taxonomy): Bacteria > Pseudomonadota > Alphaproteobacteria > Reyranellales > Reyranellaceae > Reyranella. Next base: position 3,134 of record JBILYJ010000245.1, read on the forward strand.
ACCGGCCGTCGGCGCCATGGATCGTATCGTCGATCCGCGACGTGCTGCGCCGCACCGCGTCGCCGGCGAGGGTCGACGAGATGGTCCAGACGTTCGAGGCCTTCGACACGGTGCTGGTCCACGCCGATCCCGCCCTGGTGCGACTGGACGACAGTTTCCCCGCCTGGCCCGACATCCAGGGTCGCGCACTCTATACCGGCTACGTCATGGATTCCGAGGACGTGCCTGTTTCCGGCGACACCGTCGGCAAGGGTGAAGTGATCGTGTCGGCCGGAGGCGGAGCCGTCGGCGCCCCGCTTCTTCAGGCCGCCATCGCGGCGCGGCCGCTCTCGCCCCTGGCCGATCGCCGGTGGCGCCTTCTGGTCGGGCCCAACATGCCGGAAGCGGAAGCGGACGTGCTCCGCGCGTCTGCCGGTGACGGCATCATCGTCGAGCCGGTGCGCGCCGACTTCCCCTCGCTGCTGCGCAATGCGGCGCTGTCGGTCTCGCAGGCCGGCTACAACACGGTGGTCGAGACGCTGTGCCATGGCGATCGCGCCGTCCTGGTGCCGTTCGGCACGGCGCGCGAAACCGAGCAGGCCGATCGTGCGCGCGTGCTGGTCGAGCGCGGCATGGTCGCTTCCGTCGCGCCCGACGATCTGACGCCCGCGAGCCTCGCGGCCGCCATGGGCAGGGCATGGGCCGGCCCCTCGATACGAAGTTTTCCGCCGGTCGATGCGAACGGCGCCGCCGCCACGGTCGCTGCGCTGAAGCAGATGGTGGTGCCATGAGCGGCTGGAAGGCACTGGCCGACGAGGCAGCGCGCTGGCGCGACCAGGGTCGTATCGCCGAGCTGTGGTGGCGCGACGACGATGCTGTCGATGCGGGCCCGGCTCTCGACCGCCTCCTCGCCATCGTGCGCGATGCCAGGACGCCGCTGGCGCTTGCCGTGGTGCCGGCGCGGGCCACGGCGGCGCTGGCCGACCGTCTCTCGGGAGAAACCGAGGTCGACGTGCTGCAGCATGGCTATGCCCATAGCAATCATGCAGCTCCCCCGGAGAAGAAGATCGAGATCGGCCTGCAGCGCCCCGCGATGGTCACTCTGGGCGAACTCGGCACCGGTTGGATGGCGCTGGAGCGACTGTTCGGCGCGCGGGCGCTCGCTGTCATGGTACCGCCATGGAACCGTATTGCGCCGGTGCTCGTGCCGACCTTGCCGGAGATCGGCTATCGCGGCCTCTCGACATTCGGGCCGCGCCCGCGTGTCCATCCTGTTCGTGGCCTGCTGCAGGTCAATACGCATGTCGACCTGATCGACTGGCAGGGCGGCCGCACCTTCGCGGGTGAAGAGAAGGTCTTGGCCGGCCTCGTGACCGCGCTCGCACGTGCACGCGACGGCGAGGCTGAGCCGGTCGGCATCCTCAGTCATCATCTTGCGATGGACGCCGGGGCATGGGATTTCCTAAGGTCCTTGTGGGGAAGAATGACAAAGCTGGAGAGCCTCCGTGTGCGCAGCGCGCGCGAGCTGTTTGCTCCTGAAGCCGGACGTCGGGGAGGGCGTGGGTGAATTCCGCAGATCTGCGCTATCCGCAGCAGACGCTGGTGGCGGACTATCTGCGCGCCGCCGCGGGCGTGGTATTGTGCGGCGCGCCGATCCTGCTGCTCGATGTCAATCGCTGGCTGGCGGCATTCCTGCTGGCGGGTTTCGCGCTCTTTGCGCTGTTTCTGGTTCGCACGGCCCTCCGTCATCGTACGCGCTTCGTGCTGGGGCCGGATACGCTGTGCGCCGACGGGCCTGTCGGGACGCTGGTGGAATGGAATCGTCTCGACCGCCTGAAGCTCAGCTACTTCTCGACCAAGCGCGACCGATCGGACGGCTGGATGCAGCTTAGCGTTGGCTCGACAGGCGGCAGATTGATAAAGGTCGATTCCTCGCTGGAAGGCTTTCACGATATCGTGGAGCGGGCGGCCGAGGCGGCCAAGGCGACAGGTGCGCCGCTGAGCGATGCGACGCGGGCGAACCTGAGATCGATGGGCATCGTGGTGGTGGGTCAGGAAGAATTATGAAGGATCTGCTGCGCGTCGAGGACCTCACCGTCGAATTCGGGGTGCACGAAGGCGTGCTGCGCGCCGTCGACAAGGTGTCGTTCTCCATCCCGCCCGGTGGCACGGTGGCGCTGGTGGGCGAGTCGGGCTCGGGCAAGTCGGTCTGCAGCCAGGCGATCATGGGCCTGCTGCCGCGCACCGCGACCATCGCCTCCGGCTCCATCCTGTTCCAGGACCCGCGCGTCAACCAGGGCGTCGTCGACATCGCCCGCATCGACCGCGCCGGTCCGGCCATGCGGCGCATCCGCGGTGGCCAGATCTCGATCATCTTCCAGGAGCCGATGACCTCGCTGTCGGCCCTTCACACGGTGGGCGACCAGATCGGAGAGGCTGTCGAGCTGCACGGCGCGCAGCCCGGCGGTCCGCTGGGCGGCAAGGGTGGCGAGGGCGGACGCAAGCTCAGCCGCGCCGAGATCGACGGGCTCACGATCGACATGCTGCGCATGGTGGGCTTCCCCGATCCCAAGCGCGCGCTCAGGACCTATCCCTTCGAATTGTCCGGCGGCCTGCGCCAGCGCGCCATGATCGCCATGGCCCTGGTCTGCCGGCCGGCGCTGCTGATCGCCGACGAGCCGACGACCGCGCTCGACGTCACCATCCAGGCCCAGATCCTGCGCCTCATGAAGGACCTGCAGTCCGAACTGGGAATGGCGCTGCTGATGATCACCCACGATCTCGGCGTGGTCGCCAACGTCGCCGACGACGTGGTCGTGATGTATCGCGGCAAGGTCGTCGAATCGGGCGACCTGCGCGACATCTTCCGCGATCCGCAGCATCCCTACCTCAGGGCGCTGCTGCATGCGGTGCCGCGCTTCGACATGGAGCCCGGCGAGCGGCTGCAGCCGATCCGCGAGATCAAGGGCACGACCGGCCACCTGCTGAAGGAGAAGCCGGTCTCCGTCCCCACCGAGACGTTCAATCCTGACGCGCCGGTGCTCAAGGTGCGTCACGTCACCAAGACGTTCAGCATCCGCAAGGCCGATACGCTGATGGAGCAGCTGATGGGCGGCGGCACGACGCGCGCCATCCGCGCCGTCAACGACGTGAGCTTCGACGTGCTGCGCGGCGAGTGCCTGGGCCTCGTGGGCGAATCGGGGTGCGGCAAGACCACGCTCAGCAAGATGCTGATGCGCGGCATCTCGGCCGACGCCGGCCAGGGCGGCCGCGTGATCTTCGACGACTGGGGCCGCAAGATCGACGTGATGAGCCTCGAGGGGGCGGAGCTCAACCGCTTCCGCACCAAGCTGCAGTTCATCTTCCAGGACCCGTTCGGCTCGCTCAATCCGCGCATGACGGTGTTCGACATCCTGGTCGAGCCGCTGGTCATCCATAAGATCGGCGACGATGCCTATCGCCGCGAGATGGTGGCCGAGCTGATGGAGATGGTCGGTCTCGATCGCCGGCACCTGAGCCGCTATCCGCACTCCTTCTCGGGCGGCCAGCGCCAGCGAATCGGCATCGCGCGCGCGCTCGCGCTCAGGCCCGACATGGTGATCTGCGACGAGCCGGTCTCGGCGCTCGACGTGTCGATCCAGGCGCAGATCCTGAACCTGCTCAAGGACCTGCAGAAGCAGCTCGGCCTCACCTACCTCTTCATCAGCCACAATCTCGCGGTGGTCGACTACATCGCCGACCGCATCGCCGTGATGTGCGCCGGCCGCCTGGTCGAACTCGCGCCGGCCGGCGAGCTGTTCAAGAATCCCATGCACCCCTACACCAAGGCACTTCTCTCCGCGGTGCCGATGCCCGATCCCGACGCCCGCCTCGATCTCGGGGCGCTGATGGAGGGCAAGGCGTCCGATCCCACGGTCTGGCCCGATCCGTTCCGCGACGACGGCCAGACGCCGCTCTTCTGGACCGAGGCCGAGCCCGGCCACTTTGTCCGCGTCTCGCGGCCCAACGGGCGAGAGGTGGTCTGACATGCTGCAATTCATTGCCCGCCGCGTGCTGCTGATGATCCCGACGCTGTTCGTGATCAGCGCGCTCGTCTATTTCATCATCGACCTGCCGCCCGGCGACTGCGTCACCTCGCAGATCGAGGAGCTGCTGGCGCGCGGCGATCCGGATGCCCACGCGCGCGCCGCCGAGCTGCGCGACCTCTACGGACTCAATCATCCGCTCTGGCAACGCTACCTCGAATGGGTCGGCGGCATCTTCCGCTGGGACTTCGGGCTTTCCTGCCAGGACACGGTGCCGGTCGCCGACCTGATCAGCGAACGGATGATGCTCACCATCATCATGGAGACCAGCACGATCGCCTTCATCTGGATCGTGT
>JBILYJ010000246.1:0-7468 GCA_044377795.1 Reyranella sp.
TTTCATGGCAAACGACGCCGTGGTCGTTACCGTGAGGTGGCCGCCTTTGTCTTTCTGCAGCAGCTTCTCGGTCGCCTCGTTCAGCTGGTCGAAGGCCGAACGTACCGAGGGGAGATAGGCCTGGCCCGCTTCGGACAGCAGCAGAGAGCGATTGCGCCGCACGAATAATTTTAATCCGAGCCTCTGTTCCAGCCCGCGCACCTGATGGCTGATCGCGGCCTGCGTGACGCTCAATTCCTCCGCGGCATCGGTAAAGCTCATATGGCGCGCGGCAGCCTCGAAGGCACGCAAACCATTGAGTGGCGGCAGGGATCGTTTCATCGCACGTCCTTCACATGAGCTAAATTAATCAAAACAGGACAAAGGGTCGTTTGTAAAGGGGGATCCCTGAGCGCACATCAGCCTCAACAGAACTCAACCCTTTCGAGAGCAGTCCCATGGCCAACATATCGCTCCACTATTCCTCGCAGGCCCCGCTGGCCGGCACCTTCACCGCCTTCGGCCAGATCCTCGCCACCTGGCGCGAGCGGGCCAGACAGCGCCGCGAGCTCGTCAACCTGGACTACCGGACGATGCGTGATCTGGGCATCAGCCCGACCGACGTCCAGTTCGAGGCGAACAAGCCCTTCTGGCGCAGCTGACATCCGAATCCGGAGGGGTCCCGTTCCTTACCCTGCGCGGGACCATCCCACTCCGGTGCCTGGCCGGCGGTCGCTCCAGCCTCCCTTGCGACCGCCGGCTTTTTCTTTGCAGGCCGGCACGTCCCTCTGCTAGAGCCGCCGCGTGCCGCTCAACGACCAGCAGATCCAGTCCCTCGGCCGCGATGCTCTTCAGCGCGCGGCGGCGGGCGATTTCGTGTCCGCCGAAGAAATGTTCGCCCGCATCGTCGAGGCGCGTCCGAACATGGGCCAGGCGCTCCATCTGCTGGGCCAGGTACGGCTGAAGCTTGGCCGCTTCGACGAGGCGCGCGAGCCGCTGGAGCGTGCCGCGCAGTTCCTGCCGCGCGACGTCTCCGCTCAGACCAACCTTGCAGGCTGCCTGACGCAGCTCGGCCGGCACGAGCAGGCGCTGACCGCGCTTGCCAAGGCGGCGCGGCTCAAGCCAGACGACGCTGTCATCTCGCACAATACCGGCCGCACCCTCGAAGCGCTGGGTCGGGCCGAGGAAGCCGAGCGCGCCTACGATCTCGCACTGTCGATCGACCACCGGCTGCTGCCAGCGCTCAGCGCACGGGCGGAGCTGCTGGCCGCGCGCGGCGAATGGGTCGGCGCCCTCGCCGATCTCGAAACGGCGCTGGTGAGCCAGCCCGACGATCCTCGTCTCAGGCTGCGGCGCGGCGAGCTGATGTTGCGCCAGGGCGACTGGTGGCGCGGGCTCGGCGATTACGAAGCGCGGCTCGAGATCCCGGGCGAGCGCTACACGCCCGATCTGCCGCGCTGGCAGGGCGAACCGCTCGACGGCCGGCTGCTGCTCTACCCCGAGCAGGCCGACATCGAGAGCGACCCGGCCCTGCGCGACACCTTGATGCTGGCGCGCGGCGTCGAGGCGACCGTGCAATGCAGTGAGACCCTCGCCGGCTGGTTCGACGGACCGACCGTGCGCCGCGGCGAACCGCTCGACGGTTTCGTGGCCGCCGCCCCGCTGCGCAGCCTGCCGCTTCTCCTGAACTGGACGCGTGACGCGCTTCCGCCGCCGGCAACGCTGCGACGCAGGCCCGAGACTTCTTCGCGCATCGGCTGGTTCAGCGCCTCCGAGCCTCCCCCTGGCCTTGCAGGGCTCGATCTGGTGCGTGCGCCGGAAGGGATTCCGACCTGTCGTCTCGTCGTGGGCGACGACACCTGGCCCGTTCATGCCGCGGCTTCGCTCGGCATCGCGACGGTGATCCTGGTGCCCCCTATCGCAGATTTGCTCTGGGGCCCGAACCTAGGAGTATCGCCCTGGTATGCGTCTGCGGAACTGCTGCGCGACGATGATCGCGAAGGACTGGCGGCGCGGCTCGCCGGGTGCTGATATCCGCCTCCGGCGGAAACACCCAACACCCAAAGGCCAACCCCATGGGCAAGACCCTGTTCGACAAGATCTGGGACAGCCACGTCATCACCGATCTCGGCAACGGCTTCGTGCTGCTGCACATCGATCGCCTGCTGCTCCATGACATGTCGGGCGGCAAGGCGCTGAAGGAAGCCATCGACAAGGGCTATCCGCCGGTGCAGCCGCGGCTGATCTACGGCACGCCCGATCACACCATGTCGACGCAGCCCGGCCGCACCGAGCACACCCATCCGCCGGGCCTGCCGCTGATCAAGTCGATGCGCGAGACGACCAGCGCCTACGGCATCAAGCTGTTCGACCTCGGCCAGGACGGGCAGGGCATCGTTCACGTGATGGGTCCCGAGCAGGGGCTGACGCTTCCCGGCACGACTCTCGTCTGCGGCGACAGCCATACCTCCACGCACGGCGGCATGGGCGCACTGGCCTTCGGCATCGGCTCGTCCGAGCTGGTGCATGTGATCGCGACGCAAACGATGGTGCAGCGCAAGCCGAAGCGGATGCGCGCCAGCTTCGAGGGCAAGCTGATGCCGGGCGTCACGGCCAAGGACATGATCCTTCACCTGATCGGCGAGCTCGGCACCGCCGCCGGCACGGGCTATTCGGTCGAGTATGCGGGCTCGGCGGTGCGGGCGCTGCCGGTCGAGGCGCGCCTCACGCTCTGCAACCTCACCATCGAGATGGGCGCGCGCACCGGCATGGTGGCGCCCGACGACACGACCTACGAATATCTGAGCGGTCGCGACTATGCGCCCAAGGGCGCGATGTGGGACCGCGCCGTCGCGCACTGGCGCACTCTCCCCACCGATCCCGACGCCGAGTTCGATCGCGAGCACACGATCGACATGAAGAACGTCGCGCCGCAGATCACCTGGGGCACCAGCCCCGAGCATGTCATCGCCGTCGATCGTGCGATCCCCGATCCGCGCACCGGCCCCGAAGAGAAGCGCGGCGCCTGGGAAGCCGCGCTCCAGTACCAGGGCCTGGAGCCCGGCAAGCCGATCGAGGGCACCCAGGTCGACTGGGTGTTCATCGGCTCCTGCACCAACTCCCGCATTTCCGACCTGCGCGCCGCCGCCGAGATCGTGAAGGGCCGCCATAAGGCCGATCATGTGACCGCCTGGGTGGTGCCGGGCTCCGTGCGCATCAAGGCGGAAGCCGAGGCCGAGGGACTCGACCGCGTGTTCCTCGATGCCGGCTTCGAATGGCGCGAGCCCGGCTGTTCGATGTGCCTCGCCTCCAATGGCGAGCGCGTTCCGCCCGGCAAGCGCAGCGTCTCGACCTCCAACCGCAACTTCGTCGGCCGCCAGGGCCCCGGCGCGCGCACCCATCTCGCCAGCCCCGCCATGGCCGCCGCCGCTGCCATCAAGGGCGCCATCGCCGACGTCAGGAAGATCTAACGAAAGGCCTCACCCTGAGGAGCGCGTAGCGCGTCTCGTCGCGCGGAGTAACCTCCGCGCTGGGGTGGGAACGAGCACCACGATTGTTGCCCATCCTTCGAGACGCGCGCTGCACGCTCTCCTCAGGATGAGGTGGGAGGAGGAAACTCAAGATGGACAAGTTCACCAAGGTGACCGGCGTTGCCACGCCGCTGATGCGCCAGAACGTCGACACAGACCTCATCATCCGCATCGAGCGGCTGGTCGACAATGTCACGCGAGAGGGACTTGGGCCCTATGCCTTCGAGCAGATCCGCTTCAAGCCCGACGGCAGCGAGGATCCGGACTGCATCTTCAATCAGGCGCCCTATCGCGACGCGCCGATCATCCTCAGCCGGGAGAATTTCGGCTGCGGCTCGAGCCGCGAGGGCGCGGTGTGGGCACTGAAGGGCATGGGCATCAAGGCGGTGATCGCGCCCTACTTCGGCGACATCTTCAACAACAACTGCTTCCAGAACGGCCTCCTCCCGGTGGCGCTGCCGATCCATGAGATCGAGCAGCTCGCCGACGAGATGAAGGCCTCGCCCGGCAACGCGCGAATCACAGTCGACCTCGAGAACTGTCAGGTGATCTCGCCGACCGGCCGCACGATTACGTTCCAGGTCGACGCACGGCGCCAGCACGCCATGCTGAACGGCCTCGACGACATCGCGCTCACCATGTCGCGCCGCGATGAGATCGAGGCCTGGCAGACGTCCGACAAGAGTTCGCGCCCCTGGGTCTGGCTGTAGGCGCTTGAGCCCGCTGCATCCCCCGCGTCGGGCATGAGCCCGACGCATCTGGCGGCGGCCCTCCTCATCGTGGCGATGTGGGGGTTGAACTTCACGGTCATCCGCTTCGGCCTCGACGAGTTCACGCCCTTCGCCTTCGCGACCTGGCGCTTCCTGCTGGGCGCACTCCCTGCGTTCTTCATCCCGAAGCCCGCCGTCTCCTGGTCCGTGCTGGCGGGCATCGGCGGCCTGATGTTCGGCGGCCAGTTCATCTTCCTGTTCTTCGCCATGGGGGCCGGCCTGCCGCCCGGACTAACGTCGGTGCTGGTACAACTCCAGGGACCGCTCACCGTCGTGCTGGCCGCCCTGCTGATGCGCGAGCATGCAACGCGCGGACAGTGGCTCGGCCTCGCCGTCGCGGTCGCCGGCGTCGTACTGCTGGCACGCTCGATCTCCGACGACACGCCGCTGCTGGCGATCGGCCTGGCGCTGATGTCGGCCTTCACCTGGGCGCTGGGCAATCTCGTCTTCCGCTCGGCCCGCGGCGTATCGATGTTCGCGGTCACGGTCTGGGCGAGCGTCCTGCCGCCGATCCCGCTTGCGCTGGCCTCCCTCGTGCTCGACGGGCCGGCGGCGCTGGCCGCACCGATCCTGGCGCCGACCTGGCTTGGCTGGTTCGTCCTCTTCTACACGGTCGTTCCCGTGATGTGGCTGGGTTACCTGATCTGGGGCACGCTGCTGCGCACCTATCCTGCCGCGAAGGTCGGCCCGGTCAGCCTGCTCGTGCCCTGCGCCGCGCTCGCCATCTCGGCCTACCTGACCGGGGAGCCGCTGTCGGCGGAGCGCCTCATGGCCGTGGCGGTGGTGCTGGGCGGCGTGGCGCTCGGCGTCTATGCCTCGGCGCGACGCCTGCGCTGAGCACTTCGCGCCGTCTTGCCGAACACCGACGGCGGCACCGCGCGGTTCACGACCTCGCGCAACGCGAAGCTCGATTCCAGCCGCGCGACCCGCGGCAGGCGCGAGAGTTCGGTGCGATGGATGCGCTCGAAATCCTCGATGTCGCGCGCCAGCACGATCACGACATAGTCGTCGCTTCCGGACATCAGGAAGCAGCGCACCACCGAGGGACAGTCGATGACTCCCCGCTCAAATGCGGTCAGCGCCTCGTCGCTCTGGCTGTCGAGCGTGATCCGCACCACGACCGTCGTGGCCAGCCCGAAGCGGCCGAGATCCAGCACGGCCTGGTAGCCGCGGATCAGGCCCTCCTCCTCCAGCGCACGCTGCCGCCGCGCCACCGCCGTGCTCGACAGGCCGACCCGCGCGGCGAGATCGACCTGGCTCACCCGGGCATTCTCCGTCAGCTCCGACAGGATGGTGGCGTCGATCTTGTCGGGATGCATGTTCGGATTCCTGCGTGTTTTCGCCCTTGAGCGTAGAATTTCGGCAGAGGAGACACAATTCGTCATCAGAATGCCGGGAAACAAACCTGCATTCCTTGGTTTGATGACACCCGAACCAGCCTGGAGATGGACCCTATGCGCGTCGGTGTGCCGAGAGAAATCAAAACCCATGAATATCGCGTCGGGCTGACGCCCGGCGCGGTCCGCGAATATGTCCATGCCGGCCACGAAGTCGTGGTCGAGACCGGCGTGGGCGCCGGGATCGGGGCAAGCGACGAGGTCTACCGCACGGCGGGCGGGCGCATCGCCGACACGGCCGCCGAGATCTTCTCGACCGCCGAGATGATCGTAAAGGTGAAGGAGCCGCAGCCCGGCGAATGGGCGCAACTGCGCGCCGGCCAGATCCTGTTCACCTACCTCCATCTCGCTGCCGATCCCGCGCAGGCCAGGGGCCTGATCGAATCGGGCTGCACCGCCATCGCCTACGAGACCGTGACGGACGCGCGCGGCGGCCTGCCGCTGCTCGCGCCGATGAGCGAGGTCGCCGGGCGTCTCTCGATCGAGGCGGCGGGCGGCGCCCTGCAGCGTCACCGCGGCGGGCGAGGCCTGCTGCTGGGCGGCGTGCCGGGCGTGAAGCCTGCTCACGTCGTCGTGCTGGGCGGTGGCGTCGTGGGCACGCACGCCGCGCGCATGGCGGCGGGCCTTGGCGCCGAGGTCACGGTGCTCGACCGCTCCCTGCCGCGGTTGCGCGAGCTCGACGAGCTGTTCCAGGGCCGGGTCCGCACGCGCTATTCGACGATCGACTCTATCGAGCAGGAAGTCTTCTCGGCCGACGCCGTGATCGGCGCCGTGCTGGTGGCCGGCGCCACGGCACCCAAGCTGGTGACCAAGGCGATGCTCAAGTCCATGAAGCCGGGCTCGGTGATCGTCGACGTCGCCATCGACCAGGGCGGCTGCTTCGAGACCTCGCACGCCACGACGCATGCCGACCCAACCTACGAGGTCGACGGCATCATCCATTATTGCGTGGCCAACATGCCGGGCGCGGTGCCGCTCACGTCCAGCGAGGCGCTGAACAACGCGACCCTGCCGTTCGGCCTCGCTCTCGCGGGCAAGGGCCTCGCCGCCCTCGCCGGGAACCCGCATCTCGCTGCCGGCCTCAACGTCCATCGCGGCCGGCTGACGCACAAGGCGGCGGCCGAAAGTCTCGGCCTGCCCTATGCGCCCGCCGAGCAGGCGGTCGCGGGCTGACCTGGATTCCTCCTCGTCTTCTCTTCAGGGCGGGGAGAAGATCCCGCCCGAGCATGGCTTGATTCCATCATTCCAATGATCTATGGATTGTCAGATCAACAGCAAGGGAACCCATGCTCAAAGCGGCTGGCGGCCGGCACCTGGAGGATGCGGCCCGCATGTTCGACGCCCTGTCGGACGTTGCGCGCCTGCGGACCCTGATGCTGCTCGCCGACAACAACCTCAGCGTTTCGGAAATCGCCGCCGCTGAGGAGGAGAAGATCACCACCGTTTCGGCGCGCCTGCAGGTCCTGCATGCCGCCCGGCTGATCGAGCGCCAGAGGGAGGGCAAGAGCGTCATCTACCGGATCGCCGACGATCACGTTCTCACGCTCGTCCGCAACGCCATCGACCATGCCTCCGAGAGGCACTGAGTTTTTTCACGAAAGGATGAATGTCATGTCCAGCCACGACCACAAGATCCATGCCGACCATCCGCACGCGCATGGCCCAGCCTGCGGCCATACCGCGATCAAGCACGGCGATCACCTCGACTACCTGCACGATGGCCATCTCCATCACCCGCACGGCAATCACGTCGACGAGCACACGATCGAGGTGAGCGCCCACAATCCTGGGG
>JBILYJ010000247.1:0-7455 GCA_044377795.1 Reyranella sp.
AACCTACGACGACATCGTCGAGGCCTGCTGCAACGCGTGGAGCTTCTTCGCCAACGACCCAGCCGCCGTCGCCTCGATCACAAACCGAAACTGGGCCAAGGTCAGTGCTTAGGGCCGTTGGTATAAGGGCTTGAATCGATTCAAATCATTTCCGGCCAGCCTCTCAGGATGAGGTGAATGCTCAAATTGAGACAGAAAGATTCTAGAAAGCACACTCCGCGCGCATGGCCGGTGTGATCGGATCGGCCGGCATGCTGAGCTTGCAGTGATAGTCGAAGGCACCGCGATACGGAGCGGCGATGCGGGACTTGGCCTGCACGGGCAGGACGACGCGCGCGTTGCGGCGGTCGATCTGCTGGCGGCCGTAGCCGATATTGGTGCCGTCGGGGAAATAGGCGTCGAAGAACGAGTGACCGGCCGTCGAGGTGAACTCGACGGTCAGGACGGCGCCGTCGAGACAGTCGAAGCGCGGGCCGCTCTTCAGCACGCCGGTCTCCGTGCTCTTTCCGGAGGGACCGGAGACGGTCCAGTTCGATGTGGCGCCCGTCTTCGTGGTCTCGGCTTTCAGGACGCCACAGGTCAGGCTGCTCGGCGGAGGCGGGCTCGCAGGCTTGTTCGCCGTTTGGGCGTGCGCAGCTCCGGCAAGGAAAACCGCCGTCACCGGCAGCAACAGGCACATCTTCATTTCGGCAGTCCGTCCAGAGCCTTCTTCGCATCGGTATCGTTCTGGGCCGCTGCCTGTTGCAGCCAGACCTTTGCCTTGGTGGCATCGGCGGTCAGGCCGGCCCCGCCCTTGGAGAGCAGGAGGCCCAGTTTGCGCTGGGCTTCCGCGAGGCCGGTCAGCGCGGCGCGCTCGTACCAGTCCGCGGCCTGCGTGCCATCGTGCGGGAAGCTCGCCTTGGCCGGCAGCGTCGGATCGTAGAACGCCGCCAGCTCGACCTGGGCCGGGGCGTTGCCCTGTTCGGCGGCGTGGCGGAACACCAGGAAGGCGGCGCCCATGTCGCCCGCCTTGGCGAAGTCCCGCGCCTTGGCCAGCATCGCGTCGGGTGCCGGCTTGGTTGCCATGAATTCCGCCACCGTCTCGCGCACCGACTTGGCGGGCGGCTGCAAGGGCGTCGGCGTGGGCGGCGGCGCGGCGGCGGCGACGGGCTCCGGCGGATGGAGATGGTTGGTCCAGTAGTAGTAGCCGCCCCCCACCGCCAGCAGGACGAAGACCGCGGCGATCATCCAGCCTGTCGCGCCGGAGCGCTTCGGGAGGTCGGCCAACGGATCGCGTGCTGCCCGCAGCGCGGGACGAGGCGGCGGCGGCGGGGGCGGCGGTTCGGGCGCGACCTCGAGCGGCGGCGGCAGCTCCGGCTCGGGCGCCGGGGGCGGCGACTGCCGGCGACGAAGCCGCACCGTGTCGTCGTAGCTGCCCGAGGCGCCGGCAGCGCCGGAGGTCAGCATGGCGGGCCAGGCCACCACCGTCGTGCCGACGACGCCGATATCGGGCTCGCGCACCCTCAGCCTGACGGTCGCGATGCCGGCCAGCCGGTCGCAGATCTCGGGGCCGAGATGGAATTCGAGAACCTCGCCGGTGCGCCGCACCTCGTCGGGCATCAGCCAGGTCTCGGTGCGACGCCAGCCATCGTCGGCGAGATGCGTGTCCGGTCCCTGCTGGCGCTGGATCGAGATCGTGAGGCCGTCCGGCGCGGCGTCGAGTTCGCTCACGCGCAACAGCGCGTGGCCGGGTTCCGGCAGTGGGGAGATGGTCGCGCGAACGGGCATCGGAAGTCTCTATGCCGCCACGGTGCGGAGGATGGCGCCCAGCCGGTCGTTCTGCTCGGGCGTGATCTCGCGCCCGCCCTCGTAGCCGACATTGTCCATGGCGAGCTGCAGGAAGGCGCGCATCCAGTCCTTGCAATAGTCGGCATAGATCGGCGCCGGATTCTCGCTGAGCTGCGGGATGCCGTCGACCAGGATCGCCGGATGCTCGAACACGCGGCGCAGCGGCGCGTTCGGCGGCAGGCCCGGCCGCTGGTCGAGCGGCAGCTTGTCGAAACCCAGCGCGCTCACATAGCCGTTGAGCGCGGAGGAGGCCGTGCGCACCTGGCGCTCGGCGATCTCCTCCCATTTGGCGTTGGCGGCATTCTCGAGTTCGCGCACTTCGTGGGAGAGCTGGTCGATCAGCTTCAGCCGATGCGCGCCCACGATCAGCTCGTCGATCAGCCAGCCGAGATGCTGGCGGTCGACGCCGAAATGCGACAGCGCCTTCTCGTCGGCGCCGATGCGGCGCATGTTTTCGAGCCAGTACTCGGCGGCCTCGCGGGCGAAGCGCTCCGCGCGATCTTCGATCACGCCGGAGGGCGGCGGCGCGCGACCGGGCTCTTCTCCGAACACGTCGGCAAAGATGGCGCCGATGTCGACCGCGGCGCCGGTCGACTGCGCCGCGGCGGCCGGCGGCTTGCCATTCCGGCCCAGGCCCTCGTCCGAGGAGCGGGCGGTGGCGATGCGGAAGTAGATTTCGCGCAAGGCGGTGTCGGCGACCTGAAGGGCGCCGACGAGTTCGCCGAAGAGCTGTTGCTGGATGACGTTCGCCAGGCCGCGCAGCACCGTGTGGATGAGGTCGCGCTTCTTGGTCCGTGCGTCGCCGTCGGAGGCGCTGTGGAAGCCGGCGAGCCGGTCGACCAGCCGGCGCAACTGGATCTCGAGCTGTCCGCGCACCTGGGCGCGCTTGATCGCGGGATCGCAGACCGGGATCAGGCTCTTCACCAGGTGCGCCACGCCGCCGTCGTTGGCGCGGAACGCCTCGTCCCAGGCCTGCGCCGGATCGGCGAAGTGGCGGCGCACGTCATCGTTCTCGATGAAATGGCGGCGCAGCTCGCCGGCGCGCTGGGCGAACGACTCGGCGATGCCCACCTCGCGGCCGCCGTCATAATCCATCAGCCGCTCGTCGATGACGGTCGGATTGCGCAGCCAGAAGCTGTTGTCGAAGGGCTTGCCGTTCCAGTCGAGCGGCCACTCGCCGCGGAAGTTGTTGACCAGCGAGTTGCCGAGGCGCGCGCTCCAGCGCAGGCGGCGCGATTCCTCGGTCTCGCCGGCCTTCTGCTCGAACTCGCGGTCCATCTTGGTCAGCACCAGGAACAGCGCGTTCTTCTGCTTGGCGCGGTCCGCCGGCGTGGCGCCGATCGTCTGGTCGATCCACGCCGACATCATGTCGGAGAGGTCGCGGACCTCCTGATTGCCGTCGGGAATGCACAGCAGGATGGCGCTGAGCTCGCGCTCGGCCGAGTAGCGCTGGAAGAGATAGGCGACCTTGCCGCGCAGCAGCAGCTCGCGCAGCGGATTGGCGCCCTCGGCCACGCCCTTGGACTTGGCGACGTCGTCGAGGTTGGCGAGCTTCAGCCGCGACCGGGCGCCCGGAAAATCGAGCAGGTCGGTGTGATCGAAGAAGTCCCAGGGCTTCTCGTCGATCGCGACGTTCAGTTCGGCAGTAAGTGCGCAGACCAGCGAGCGCGGCAGGCGGGCGTCGGGCGAGGACCGGCCGTCGGCCCGCCGGGGCCGCACCAGCAGCGGGTCGTCGGCATCGGCGCCCAGCCGATCGAGCGTCAGCACGTCGACGATGCTCTTCTCGCGCGGGATCAGCGCGTCCATGCCGAGCAGCGCCTCGGGCGCGTGGCCGAGCTTCTGCAGGCCGTCGTAGAGCGTCAGGTAGAGGTCGGTGAAGGGCTGGAAGTCGTACCACAGCACCGACCACAGCCGGGCGCGATCGTGTCCCGACAGGCGCGGCGCGAGATCGATCGCCTCGCGCCAGAAATCGGTACGCAACTCGGCGGTGACGCCCGCGAAGAAGGTGTCGAAATACTCGATCAGGTCGAGCACGTCGTCGGACTCGAGATCGCCGACCGGCGTCGGCTGCGCCTTCAGACGCAGCTCGGACAGACGCTTGCGGATCGCCGCGCCGTCAGGCCGCACGAACTCGGCCTTCTGGTGATCGAAGTCGAGCAGGAAGGAGTTGCCCAGGATCTTCACGATGTCGGTCTGCGTCAGCAGCCGCACCTTCACCGGGAAATCGGCCGAGCCGTCGCTGAGGCCCAGGCCGAAGCGCGTGACCAGGCCGGTCGACTCGCGATTGCCCGGCGGGTTGATCTCGCGCAGGAAGTCGTAGGTCTTGTCGGCGAAGCGCGCCTGCAGCGGGCGGCCGTCGCGGCTCGCCAGGATGGAAACGAGGTACGACTTGCCGGCCTGGCTGGGGCCGAACACACCGACGCACATGCGACGCCGGGCGGCGCGCGCGAGCTTGCGGCTCTGGTTGCGGACCTTCTGCAGCTCGCTCACCAGCGACGGCGCCTGCTGCGCCACCGTCGGCGACTGCGCGGCGGCATCCTTCAGCCAGGCGACGCCCTCGCTCGCGGCGACGGCCAATGCCTCGCAATCCTGGGCCAGCTTGAGATCGACTGTATCCATGTCCCTTTAACCGGTCTTGAGCATGCCGGTGTCGAGCCAGTAGCCCTCACGGCGCGGCAGTGTCTGGAGGCGAAGCGTCAGGCGGTCGAGGGCGATGGCGCGGCCGTCGCGGTTGGTCACCTGGCGAAGGCGGAAACGTTCGACGTCGCCCGACTCCTTGTCCTTGGGCTTCACGCGGGCGAGCGCGATCCGGAACGGCGTCTCGCGCGCATGGCGTTCGGCATATTCCGGCTTGGCGAACTCGAGCGCGTAGAGCCGCGCCGCGGGCCAGCGCACGAGGTCGAGCTGTCGGGCGCCCAGCCACATGGGACCACGGAACTCGAAGGCGACCTCCGGCAGTTCGAACTCGCGATCGTCGAGGTCGACGTCGCGATAGATGAGGTCTTCCTTCTGCAGGCGGCCGCCGCCGTCGAGCTTGCCGATGAACCGGGCGATGCTCTTGGAACGCAGCAGGTCGGAGCGGAAGGAGAAATCCGGAAGCTGCGACTGGGCCAATGCCGCGATCATCGCGCCGACCGCGACGGTCGTCTTGGGATCCTCGACCCGCAGCCGGGCGTCACGGAACGGATACCAGGCGCCGACGCGATACTCGTGCAGCGAGATCACCCGTTCCGGTGGCAGCGGCAGCAGTTCCATGACAAGCGCGCGGATGCCGGGCAGGCGCGACGGCCGGCCCGACAGCAGCAGCACGTCGCAATCGTAGGCGTGGACGATCTCGGCGAGCGGTGCCAGGACACGACCCATCTCGGCCCGCACGGTCTTGTCGAGACCCGGCAGGTCGACCGGGAACACCACTTCGCGCAGGTCGAAGTTCTGGGCGCCGCGCTTGCGCGCCGCCTCGTTCACGAAGGTGACGACTTCGTCGGACGGCTTGGCGCCGCCGGGGAAGAAGGACTCGTAGGCGCGCGGCTCGGCCGCGACGACACCGGACGTCGGGTCGTAGGTCTCGGCGGCGCGCAGGAACTCGAGCGCGAGCGGATGGGCGATCTGCAGCGCGAACTGCTGGCGCAGGTTGCGCTGGATCACGTCCTCGCCGCCGCGGTCGCCACCCACCAGCTCGGCCATCAGGTCGCCCGGATTGCCGATGCCGGCGATGCGCAACGCCGCCTCGATCGGCGGCAGCACATGGGCCTGCACCACGCGCAACAGGATGTCGTCGCCCGCGACGTTGAAACCTTCGCGGAACTTCTGTTCCGGGAACAGCGTGACGGAGGTGCCGGCGCCCTCGAGGCGGTAGGAGTTGATGATCAGGTCGGTCGTGCCGCCGCCCACGTCGATGCTGGCGATGTTGAGCACATCGTCCGCCGGCTTGCCGCGCGGCTTGCGCGTGATCTGGAAGAAGCGGCGGGCGTCACCGCCGAAATTGCGCGCGACCTCGGTGTAGAGATAGACGAGCTGCGTGCAGCTCGCCTCGTCCCAGTCGGTGAGCACGCGCGGTGCCGGCGCCGCCGGATCGTCGAGCTTCCAGCCCATCATCATCCAGACCAGATCGCGGGCGGCTTCGGCGCGCTTGCGGAAGATCAGGCGTTCGGCCAGCGGCATACCGGTCGGCAGGGTGAGCACGATGCGGCGCAGGCGGCGCGGAGTCTCCGCATGGGCGCGGCGACCGCGTTGCTGCGGCGAATTCATCAACATCAGCGCCTGCAGCAGCACTTCGGTGAGCACGAAGGTCATCACCGAGGAGCGCGAGTAGAGCGGTTCGAACACCGGCAGATGGTCGGCCGAATCGGCATCGGGATCGACCAGATGCAGCGGCTCGCCCTTCTGGTTCACGAGCTGGGCCATCGGCCCGGCCGCGGCCGGCATCGCCGTCTGGTCCTGCGCGTAGGCCACGTTGAAGCGCCATTCGCGAGTCTGCGGCTCCTCGTCCCACAGGTAGCGCTTGGGGCTCGACATGCCGGTATTGCCCTCGGTGCCGCGCCGGCGGGCCGCCAGCCGCGTCGCCTCGGGACCGACACGGGTCATGGTGGGCCAGACGAAGGCATCGGCACGTCCGCCGAGACGCGAGAGGTGGTTCTTGCCGAACCAGGCCTGCGCGAACTCCACCCGCGATTCGAAGGGGCGCGTATGCACCACCTCGGGATGCGAGAGGTCGCGCAGTGCCAGCTCGTAGGAATCGTTCAGGTTGACGCCCAGCTCGCCTGCCGCCTCGATCAGCAGGCCGCAGGTCCGCGAGTTGCCGACATCGAGCACGAGGTCCACTTCGATCGCGCCGCGCCCGGGCCGCTCGGCGTCGCCCACCAGCTTCACCGGCGGGAAGTGCACCGCGGCGGCGAGCAGGCCGAGGAAAGCGAGATAGCGCGCCGTGGCTTCCTGCGGCTTCTGCTTGATGTCGCTGTCGATCTCTTCCGCGGTCGCACGCGGATGCAGTTCATGGAAAAGCTCGTCGAGCCACTGCACCATCCAGCCCTGGCGCAGCAGCCAGTGGTTGGCGCGCTGCTGCGGCGCCAGCGCGAACAGCGCGCCCGAGGTCACGTCCTTGGGCGAGGGGGCGAGGTAGGCACGGCCCTCGGCCTCGGCGATCAGGCCGGTGTCGAAGGCCAAGACTGCACGATAGCGGTTGCCCTGCTCGTCGCGATAGCCCGAGCCATAGCGCGCCTCGAGATCGACCACGCGCACGCGCGCCCAGTCGGCCGGGCCCTCGCGGAACTGGTTGTTGGGCCGCACCTGGAGGAACGGCACCGGGACCCACTTGTCGAGGAAGGGCGCGAGCGCGTCCTTCGCCGTGATGACAAGGTTCGGATCGGCGGCGCGACGGCGGCCATTCTCCACCACTTCGTATTGGCCGCGGCCCTCGTCGAAATCGAGCTGCACCAGGTCGTCGACCGCGTTCGACGCGGCGGCGTCATGGAAGCCCCATTCGCGCACCTTGAGGCGCACCGGATCGAACCCGAAATCGAGGAACTGGATGCCGGAGCGGGCAATCAGCGTCGTCGGGCTGGGATAGCTCGGCAGGCGGGCGAGGTCGCTCATGTCAATCCGGTACGGCCATCATCATGTGTATGTAAG
>JBILYJ010000248.1:0-7449 GCA_044377795.1 Reyranella sp.
TCGAGGCCTCGAAATGCATGTTGGCGCCGGACGCGACGGTGATCGAGTTGTCGCCTTCCGCCACCTGGATCAACGCCACGCCGGTCGCCGGCCCGTCGATCTCGGTCACGCCAGTACTGTCGACGTCGTTGTCGGCCAGGAAGCCGCGCAGGCTGTTGGCGAAGGCGTCGTTACCGACCGCGCCGACCATCGCGGTGGGCGTGCCCAGGCGCGCCGAGGCGATCGCCTGGTTGAGGCCCTTGCCGCCCGGCAGCAACGAGACCTCGGCCCCCAGGATCGTCTCGCCGGGCGCGGGCCGCCGCGCGCTCTGCACGACGACATCCATGTTCAGGCTGCCGCAGACGACGACCCGGCTCATGGGGGTGAGCTCACTTCATCCAGCGCGGCAGCGGCAGGTTCTTCTCGCGCAGGAACGCCGGATTGAAGAGCTTGGACTGGTAGCGGCTGCCGCCGTCGCAGAGGATGGTGACGATGGTCTTGCCCGGCCCGATCTCGCGCGCGAGCCGCATGGCGCCCACGACGTTGATTGCGGACGAGCCGCCCAGCACCAGGCCTTCATGCTCGATCAGGTCGAACAGGACGGGCAGGGCTTCCTCGTCGCTGATCTGGTAGGCCATGTCGATCGGCGTGCCTTCGAGATTGGCGGTGACCCGGCCCTGGCCGATGCCTTCCGTGACCGAGTTTCCCTCGGCCTTGAGCTCGCCCCTGGCGAACCAGTTGAACAGCGCCGAGCCCATGGGATCGCTGAGGGCGATCTTGACGTTCGGATTTCGCTCCTTCAGCGCCCGCGCCACGCCCGCCAGGGTGCCGCCGCTGCCGACCGAGCAGGTGAAGCCGTCGACCTTGCCGTCGGTCTGGTCCCAGATTTCCGGCCCGGTCGTGCGGTAATGTCCGTCCCGGTTGGCGGTGTTGTCGAACTGATTGGCCCAGATCGCGCCGTTGGGTTCCTTGGCCGCCAGCTCCTCGGCGAGGGCGCCGGAGAAGCGGACATAGTTGTTCGGATTGGAGTAGGGCGCGGCCGGAACGAGGCGCAAGTCAGCGCCGCACAGGCGCAGCATGTCCTTCTTTTCCTGGCTCTGCGTCTCGGGCATCACGATGACCGAGCGGTAGCCGCGCGCGTTGGCGACCAGCGCGATGCCGATCCCGGTATTGCCGGCCGTGCCTTCGACGATCACGCCGCCGGGCTTCAGTTTGCCGCTCTTCTCGGCGTCCTCGATGATCGCGAGCGCGGCACGGTCCTTCACCGAACCGCCCGGATTGAGGAACTCCGCCTTGCCGTAGATGCTGCAGCCCGTCGCCTCGGACGCGGCACGGAGCTTGATCAGCGGCGTGTTGCCGATGCTATCGATGAAACCCGACCGGACGTTCATGACCTACTCGCTCTGCTTGACCCTGCGCCGCCCCCGGCGGGACCGTAGACAGGGAGCAGGGGGGATCGCAACCGGACCGTACCGGTTGGCGGCATGATTGGCCCAGATTTCGCATGGGCTTGTGCGGGCTCGTGCGCCCCGCATGGCCCAGATTGGAAGATCCCATGAATGCGCATGCTGCTGTCCATTCGAACTGGGCGAGCCTGGTTCATCCGAACGGCGATCCGATCCGTCTGAATCATCAGGATTTCGTCGCGATCGACCGCGACCGGGACGCGACCTATGACCCGATCTATCGGCCCCAGGCGCTCTACAATCGGGTGATCAACGGCTTTCATGCGAACAACGAGGCCTTCCTGCTGCAGGAGGTCGCGACGAACCTGCCGATCTACCGCCCGGATGCCGGCCCGACCGATTTTCATCTCCATCTGCCCCCGGGCGGCTTCCAGCTCGTGCTGGTCACGTCGGGACTCTTCACCTTCGATTACGATGGGCTGATGCACCATGTCGGGCCGGGCGCTCTGATCCTGCAGAGCGCGATCGTGCACCGGCAGAGTTCCTACACCTGGTCAGGGCTTCCGACGGACGCGAACCTGAAGACCCCGCAGACCGTCGTGCCCGATCCGCTTTCCATGGGCTACTCCGGCAAGTTCATCGAGGCGTTCATCACGGAGCCCACGACCTTCCCCAATCCGACGGTGGTGCACTCGGATGATATCGACGAGGCGGAGACGCCGCGTCTGGCCTGGAGCCATCCGTTCCACGACCGGCCGCGCGAGGCCGGCTTCTGGTACCAGGATCCCCTGTCGCTCGACGCGTTCTACCGACCGCTGGCGGCCGGGACGGTGAAGTCGCCCATGCCCGTCCATATACGCGATCTGGGCATCGAGGCACCGAGCGGCCACCTCGTCACCGGGCACATCATCGCCACCGATCCGCGCGGACAGTCGCTGCTGCCGAAGAGAGCGTCGCCCATGGCAAGTCTTGTGGAGCTCGAGAAGGGGGAGGTCGTGGTCTACCGCGTCATTCGCGGGACCGCCGAGTTCAAGGATGCGGCCGGCAAGGGCTTTGAACTCGCGACCGGCGATTCGGTCACCGTGGGCAAGAGCTCGGCGACCCTCGTCGCGGTGGGAGAGAACACGCAGCTCCTCCGGCTCGGGCTCCTGAAGAACATGGACAAACTCTCCCGTTGGACGCCGGCGCAGCGCGACGAGATCGACGGGCTGGCCGGCCAGATCATCACGCGCAAGGACCCGCGGCCCCAGCGTACCCAGGGCAAGCCGGTCGGGTATCTCTACGAGTAAGCCTTCGGGCGATCAGCCCCAGCGGCTGCGCAGCTCGTCGCGATGAAGCGCCAGCCACTGCAGGGCGATCACGGCTGCCGAATTGTCGATCTCGTCACGAGCGAGGAGTGCGCGCGCCTCGGCGAACGGCATGGCCTGCACGAGGATGTCCTCGTTTTCCGCTTCGAGGCCATGAATGCCACCGACGCCCGAAGCGTCGATGCGGCCCAGGAAGATGTCGCAGATTTCCGAACAGGCGCCCGGACTGAGCACGAGGCTGTAGAGGCGAACGAGGTCCAGGATCTGAACCGCGGCTTCCTCGACCGCCTCGCGCCGCGCCACGCCCTCGGGCGCTTCGCCTTCCTCGATCATCCCGGCGACGATCTCCCAACACCAGGGATGGCGGCGGGCGGCAAAGGTGCCGGCGCGGAACTGGCGGATCAGCACCACCTCGTCGCGGACCGGATCGTAGGGCAACACGGCGGCAGCCTGGCCGCGCTCGAACACTTCGCGACGGATCTCGCCGCTTTGACCGCCCCGATAGAGGCTGTGGCGAAACCGGTAGCGGGCCATCCGGAAATAGCCCTGGAAGGCCACCGTGCGCTCAATGAGTTCGGCTCTCTCGCCGGGCAGGGCGACCGACGGCATGATTTGCACTCCACAAGCGAAAAGGGGCCGCCCTCTTTCGAGAACGGCCCCCAATTGGCTCCGGAGGTAGGAATCGAACCTACGGCCGGGCGATTAACAGTCGCCTGCTCTACCGCTGAGCTACTCCGGAATGGAATTCGTCGCGACGGCGGTATCGGTGCCGCGAAGGCGCGGTCTTGTGACAGAGCGTGTCCGCTCATGCAAGACCTGACGCGCGTGCATTCGTGGAGGCCCGGGCCGGAGTCGAACCGGCCTGGAAGGATTTGCAGTCCTCTGCATAGCCGCTTTGCTACCGGGCCGCACGAAAGCGCGCGGTGCTATACTCATGCTGTGACGGACCGGTCAAGCCGGGCGCGACGGAGAGACCTTTGACGCTTTCGTCCGCCGCCGCCTATATAGCACCGCTACATCTAGGGGGCAGCCTATGACGGATTTCGCGCTCGCGCGACGCAACATGGTGGAAGGGCAGCTCCGGCCCAACCGGGTCAACGATGCCGGCCTGCTGGCGGCGCTCGGGGAGCTGCCGCGGGAGCGCTTCCTGCCCGATGGCCTGCGCTCTGTCGCCTATGCCGATGACGACGTGCCGCTGGGCAATGGTCGTTTCATGATGGAGCCGATGGTGTTGGCCCGCCTGATCCAGGTCCTGCAGCCTCAGGCCGGGGACAAGGCAATGGTCCTGGCTGCCGGACTGGGCTATGGCGCGGCGATCCTGGCTCGGCTGGTCCAGTCGGTCGTTGCGGTGGAGGCCGACGCGGGCCTCGCCGAAGGCGCTCGGCAGGTGCTGCGCGACCTCGGGGTCACCGGCGTACAGCAGGTGGTGGGCGAGGCGGAGCAGGGTGCCGCGGCGTCTGGCCCCTATGACATCATCCTGATCGAAGGCGCGGTGCACGAAGTGCCCAAGGCCATTGCCGACCAGCTCGCCGAGGGCGGCCGGCTGGCCACGGTGGTTGCCGATCCGAGCGGCGCCCTCGGTGTCGCCCATCTCTTCGTGAAGCAGGGCGGCGTCGTGTCGAGGCGGCCGCTCTTCGACGCCGGTACGCCACCGGTGCCGGGCTTTGCCCGGCCCGCGCGATTCACCTTCTGACGCTCCGGGTCTTTCCCTTGCTGAGGGCTACCAATAGTGTTCTGCCTGATGCTAGGGTGCCGTCCAAAGATGAGGGTAGAACAATGCGTATCCGGCCCGGTTTGAGGCATGCCCGCACCGCGGCCGCGTGCATCCTGGCGGTCGGGCTCGGGGGCGCTTCCAATGCGTGGTCGCAGAGCCTGATCGAGGCCCTGTCGACGACGTACAACAGCAATCCCGACCTGCTGGCGAGCCGGGCGATCCTGCGTCAGACCGACGAGACGCTGTCGCAGGCGGTCGCCAACTGGCGGCCACGCGTCACGCTCAACGTCGAGTACAACAAGGTCGAGCAGGACTCCTACTCGGTTCGCAGTACACCCACCTTCTATGCCTTGAATGGCAAGTTCACGACGTTGCAGGCGGTCCAGCCGCTGTTCCGCGGCGGCAAGACGATCGCCGAGACCAAGCAGGCCCAGTCCAATATCCAGGCCCAGCGCGCCCAGCTCGCAGAGACCGAGCAGAACGTGCTGTTGTCGGCGGTGACGGCCTACGCCGACCTCATTCAGAACATCGGCATCGCCGATGCCCGCCGTAACAACGTGCGTGTCCTGGTCCAGCAGCTCGACGCTACCCGCGAGCGCTTCCGGGTCGGCGAACTGACCATCACCGACGTGTCGCAGTCCGAGGCCCGCCTCGAACTGGCCAAGGCCGACCTCGTCCAGGCCGAAACCAACGTCCGTATCGCCGAGGCGGCCTTCCAGCGCACGATCGGCAAGAAGCCGGGAAAGCTGGGCGAGATTCCGCTGATCGGCGGCCTCCCGTCGTCGGAGGAAGAGGCGGTCGGCCTCGCAATGGATGCCGGCCCCCGGGCCGTCACCGCCGCGCACCGCATCACGGCGGCCAATTACGGCGTCAATTCTGCGGTCGGTGACCTGCTGCCGCAGGTCAACCTGGTCGGCGCGCTACAGCAGCAGTTCGACCTGCAGGTCCCGACCGACAGGTACTACAACTATGCCGTCCGCCTTCAGGCAACGATCCCGATCTTCCAGAACGGCAGCGAATGGTCGCGCATCCGGTCTGCACGGGAGCTGGTCGGGCAGCGTCGCAACGAACTCGACAGCGCCCGTCGCGCCGTGGCGGAGAACGTGATCCGCGCCTGGCGCCAGCTCGATTCATCGCGCTCGAGGGTTACGTCGTTCGAATCGCAGGTCCGCGCCAACGAAGTTGCGCTGAATGGCGTGCGCCAGGAAGCGCTGGTCGGCTCGCGCACCACGCTGGACGTGTTGAACGCCGAGCAGGAGCTGCTCAATTCGCAGGTCAACCTGATCCAGGCGCGCCACGACGTGCAGGTCGCTTACTACGGCGTGCTGGCCGGCATCGGTCGCCTGACGGCGCGCACGCTGGCGCTGCCCGTCGAGTATTACGACGAGGAGCGTTATTACAAGGACGTCGGCTCCCGCTGGATCGGCTGGGGCAGCAGCGGCGAATCGGGTACGGGGATCATTCCGCCGTCCACCTCGCCGGCCGGCGTCGCCGGGAGCGCCCCCACCAAGAGTGGCGGCAAATGAGCGACGGCAAGGGGCCCCCGAACAAGGACCCATCGATGGACGACATTCTGGCGTCCATCCGCAAGATCATCTCGGACGACGAAGCCCGGGCGCAGGTCGGAAGCCTGCGGAATGCAAGTTCGGGAGAGCGTCCGCCTGTGATACCGCCAGCACCGCCGTCGCCGCCGCCTTCGCGTGACGATGTCCTCCTGCTTACCGAGATCGTGGAAGAGCCCAAGTCCATGTCGAATGAACAGCCGACGCCGCTGCAGGCGGTCGAGTCCTTGAACCCGTCGGAGATGCCGCAACCCGCCAACGAGGCTCCGCCTGCGCCGCCTTCGCTCTCGACGGGCGCCGTGAAGGCTGATTCACTCGTCGGTGACGGAGTCGTCGGAGCGGCGAGTTCGGCGTTCGCGCGCCTGAACCAGGCCGTACAGGACAGCGTGCCGCCGCCGGCGGCCGCCAACCCCGGCCCTTCGGTTGGCGGCCAGACCATCGAGGATCTGGTCAAGGAAATGCTGCGTCCGATGCTCAAGGAGTGGCTGGACACCAATCTGCCGCCGATGGTCGAGCGCTATGTCGAACGCGAGATTGCCCGGCTGACACGCCGCTGACCCCAGGCGCCACCCTCAGTCTTCGCCACGGTGTCGCAACCGTGGCGTTTTTCGTTTAAGGCCAGAAGATGCTCGACAAGACCTACGACCCCAAGGAAATCGAGGCCCGGCGCTACCCCGAGTGGGAGAGTGCGGGGGCCTTCCGCGCCCATCCCGAGTCACCGAAGCAACCCTATTGCATCGTCATCCCGCCGCCCAACGTCACGGGCAGCCTCCACATGGGGCATGCCCTCGACAACACGCTGCAGGACGTGCTGATCCGCTGGCGCCGCATGAAGGGGGACGACGTGCTGTGGCAGCCCGGCACCGACCATGCCGGCATCGCGACGCAGATGGTGGTGGTGCGCAACCTCGAGCAGGAGGGGATCGGTCTCGCGGTCGAGGGAGCGACCCG
Organism: Reyranella sp.; assembly: GCA_044377795.1. Lineage (GTDB taxonomy): Bacteria > Pseudomonadota > Alphaproteobacteria > Reyranellales > Reyranellaceae > Reyranella. Next base: position 6,920 of record JBILYJ010000248.1, read on the forward strand.
GACGGACGCCAACAAGAAGCTCCTGAACCGCGAGGAGTTCCTCGCCAGGGTCTGGGAGTGGAAGGCCTATTCGGGCGGCACGATCACCGGCCAGCTCCGCCGGCTCGGCGCCTCCTGCGACTGGAGCCGCGAGCGCTTCACCATGGACGAGGGCCTGTCGAAGGCCGTCCACAAGGTGTTCGTCGACCTCTACAAGCAGGGGCTGATCTACAAGGACCTGCGGCTGGTCAACTGGGACCCCAAGATGCTGACCGCGATTTCCGACCTCGAGGTCGAGTCGCGTGAGGTGAAGGGCCATCTCTGGTACTTCAAGTACCCGATCGAGGGCAGCTCCGACGAGTTCATCGTGGTCGCCACCACGCGGCCCGAGACGATGCTGGGCGATACCGGCATCGCCGTGCACCCCGACGATCCGAAGTGGAAGCACCTGATCGGCAAGCATGCGGTGCTGCCGCTGGTCGGCCGCCGGATCGCGATCGTGGGCGATGAATATTCCGACCCGGAGAAGGGCTCGGGCGCGGTCAAGATCA
>JBILYJ010000007.1:0-28172 GCA_044377795.1 Reyranella sp.
CATGACCGCCGCCCATCGCACCCAAGACGACGCCGCGATAGCCGAGCTGGTCGCGATGATCGACCATCGCCTCGAGAATGTACCCCGGCTCGTCGAGCCCGAGCCACAGAAGCGCCACCGGCTGCTCCCGCCCCTCAGGCGCTCCGCCCAACCGCTTGCGGGCGGCTTCGACCGGCGCGCGCACCGGCAGCGAGAGCGGCACGACCCTGTCCTCGACCAGCGCCGCCAGCGGGCCGGTCTGCGGCGAGGCGAAAGCGTTGAGCCGCGTCGGATGGATCTTCAGCACGTCGGACGCCGCGTAGATCTCGTCCAGCATCACGGCGACGACGCCCAGCGCCTTCGCGTGCGCCTTCACCCAGGGATCGCAGGCCACGCGCATGGCGGCGAGCAGGTTGCCCGGACCGTCCGGCGAAGTGAGCGCGGGATTGCGCATCGCCGCCGTCACGATGACCGGAATGTCGCGCTCGACCAGCAGGTCGAGCAGGAAGCTCGTCTCCTCCAGCGTGTCGGTGCCTTGAGTCACCACCACGCCGTCGACGTCGAGGCTCATGATCCTGTGCGCGAGCGCATGGATCTGGTCGAAGGACAGCGAATGGCTGCCGACCCTCGACACCGTCTCCGCCCGAATGTCGGCGAGCCCGGCCAGCAGCGGAACGGCCGAGACGAGATCGTCGGCGCCCAATCCCATCTGCATCGCGCCGGAAGCATCCGGTGCCGTCGCGATGGTGCCACCGAGGGCCAGGATCTGGATGCGCGGAAGGGTCATGACAAAAGCCTCAAGGAACGGAAGAAGCGCTCGGCTTCGGGCGCGCGCATCGCATCGGCCGGCGCGAGATAGCCGAGCGAGACGTAGCGGCGCCCCTTCAGAAGAACGAGCTGGCGCAGCGCGTTGCCGCCCGCGAGCGGCCCGATCGATTCGACCGCCGGTGCGCCCTGCACCGTCTTCCAGTCGACGCTGGTCCACTTGGCCCCGGCCAGGCGCTGCGCCCGATCGTCGAGAGCGGACTGCAGGTTGACCTTGGGTTGGCGCACGTCGACGTCGGCGGGATAGAGCGCGCTCTGCGCCACGAAAGAGAGGCGGCGATATTCAAGGCTGTAGGAGTGATAGACGAAGGGCGTGCCGCCGGCCGACACCGTGTCGAGTACCTTGTAGACCGGCGCGCCCGGCATCTCGACGAAGAACGACTTGTCGGCTCCCTCGACCGGAAACCACGAAGCGGACTGCGCCGCGGCATCGGCCGCGAGCAGAACCACAGGCAAGGCTAGGAACGATCGTCGATAGGCGCTCATTCGGCAGCCAGCGCCGGGCCGAACTTCTCGCGCGCTTCCGCCGCGCTGTAGTAGCCGCGCGCCACGTCGCGGGCGACCGCCTCGGCGCTGCGCTTCGCGGGATCGCCGAAGCCGCCGCCGCCCGGAGTCGAGACGCGCACCACGTCGCCGACGCCGATCTCGATATCCTGGTCCTTGGAGAGATGCGGCGGACGATAGGTCTTGCCGCCCCGGTCGACCTGTACCGTGTTGGTGCCGCCGGCGCTGCCGCCCAGCGCGCCCTGCGGACCGGTGCGGCCATGGTCCATCACCATCGAGACGCGAGCCTCGCCGCGCCGCAGCTTGATGGCGTAATTGATGCCGAAGCCGCCGCGGAACTCGCCGGCGCCGCCGGAACCTTCGCGCAGGGAAAACTCCTCGAACAGCACGGGGTAGAACTGCTCCAGCACCTCGACCGGCGGCATCTTGGAAATGCCGATGGTCGAGCAGCCGTTGCTCAAGCCATCGCCGCCCTGGAAACCGCCGTAACCGCCGCCAGTGAAGAGATACATGATGTAGTTGCGCTTGCGCTCCGGATCGTAGCCGCCGACGCCCAGGTTGCCGGAGGTTCCGGCGGGCGCGGCAAACAGCAGGTCGGGAATGGCCTTGGTCAGCGCCGCGAACACCGCCTCGGCGATGCGCTGGCTCACCTCGGCCGCACAGCCTGATACCGGACGCGGATACTTCGCATACAGGAAGGTTCCCTCGGGCTCGACGATGCGCAGCGGCTCGAAGGTGCCGGCATTGATCGGCACGTCGGGAAAGACGTGCTTCACCGCGAGATAGATCGCCGACTTCGTCGTCGCGATCACGCTGTTCATGGGACCGCGGCAGGGCGGGCTCGATCCTGTCATGTCGAAGGTGAGCTCGTCGCCCTTCTTCGTGATCTTCATTTTGATCGTGAGCGGCTCGTCGACGACGCCGTCGCTGTCGACCTGCGAGGTGCCTTCATAGATGCCGTCGGGAATGTCGACGATCTTGGCCCGCATCTGGCGCTCGGCGCGGTGGCGCATCTCGGCGATCGCCGCCCGCACCACGTCGGCGCCGTAGCGGTCGATCAGCTCGGTGAGCCGCACCTCGCCCGTGGCAAGCGCCGCGGCCTGCGCCTTGATGTCGCCGATGCGCTGATCGGCGATGCGGATGTTGGACATGATGATGGACAGGATCTCCTGGTCCATCTCGCCCTTCTTGAAGAACTTCACCGGCGGCAGGCGCAGGCCCTCCTGCTCGACCTCGGTGGCGCTGGCGGAGAAACCGCCCGGCACCATGCCCCCGACATCGGGCCAGTGACCGGTATTGGCGAGCCAGGCGAACAGCTCGCCCTTGTAGAAGAACGGCTTCACGAAGCGCACGTCCATCAGATGGGTGCCGCCGAGATAGGGATCGTTGACGATGAACACATCGCCCGGCTCGACCTGGCCGGCATAATGCGTCTTCACCCGCTCGATCACGGCGCGGGTGGAAAACTGCATGGTGCCGACGAACACCGGCAGGCCCAGCTCTCCCTGGGCGATCAGCGAGCCGTCGACGGTGTCGTAGATGCCGTCGGAGCGGTCCATGCCCTCCGAGATCACCGGCGAGAAGGCCGCACGCACGAAGGCCAGGTCCATCTCGTTGCAGACCTGGACCAGGCCGTTCTGGATGACTGTCAATGTGACGGGATCGAGGTTCGACATGTCCGAATCACTAGCACAGCCCATGCCTCCCTGCGCTATGATGCCGTTCAAATCCCCCACTTTTCGAAGCGGAATACCCATGAACGCGCCCCTCGATGCGGACAATCTCGATTTGATGAAATTCGGCGTCGGCCAGCCGGTGGCGCGCCAGGAGGACCCGACCCTGCTGCAAGGTCAGGGCCGCTACACCGACGATCTCAACCTCCCCGGCCAGGCCTACGCGGTGATGGTCCGCAGCCAGGTGGCGCACGGTCTCCTGAAGGGCATCGACGCCGAGGAAGCGCGCGGCATGCCGGGCGTGCTTGGGATCTGGACCGGGGCCGATCTCAACGCCGCCGGCTACGGCGCGCTGAAGACCGTGATGATGGTCCCCAACCGCGACGGCTCGCAGATGAAGACGCCGACGCGCTATTCGCTGGCCACCGACAAGGTGCGCTTCGTCGGCGATCCGGTGGCCTTCGTCGTCGCCGAGACCCAGGCGCAGGCCCGGGACGCGGCCGAAGCGGTCGTCCTCGACATCGAAGCGCTGCCCGCCGTGACCGAGGCGCGCGCCGCCGCCCAGCCCGGCGCGCCGACCGTGTTCGACGACGTGCCGTACAATGTCTGCGCCGACTTCCAGTTCGGCGACAGTGCGAAGGTCGCCGACGCCTTCGCCAGGGCCGCGCACGTGACGAAGCTCCACATCGTCAGCAACCGCATCGTCGTCTGTGCCATGGAGCCGCGCACGGCGATCGGCCACTACGACAAGGACACGGATCGCTCGACGCTCTATGCCGGCTGCCAGGGCGTGTTTGGCTTGAAGAACCAGATGGCCGCCCTGCTCGGCATCAAGCCCGCGCAGATGCGCGTCGTCACCGGCAATGTCGGCGGCTCGTTCGGCATGAAGGGCTCGCCCTATCCGGAGTATGCCGGCCTCTTCCATGCTTCGAAGATCCTCGGCCGTCCGGTGAAGTGGACCGACGACCGTTCGGGCAGCTTCCTCAGCGACCAGCACGGACGCGACCATGATTTCGACGCCGAACTGGCCCTCGACAAGGACGGCACCTTCCTCGCCGTGCGGCTCAAGGGCTACGCCAATCTCGGCGCCTATCTCTCCAACGTCGGCGCAGCCATGGGCGCGCTCGGCGTCTCGCGCAATCTCGCCGCGGTCTACCGCACGCCGCTGATCGAGGTGCAGACCAAGGTGGCCTTCACCCACACCTCGCCGATCGGCGCTTATCGTGGCGCCGGCCGGCCCGAGGCCAACTATTTCATGGAGCGCCTGATCACCACCGCCGCCCGCGAGATGGGTCTCGACCAGATGGAGATGCGCCGGCGCAATCACATCAAGCCCGAGGAAATGCCTTACAAGACCGCGTCGGGCACCACCTACGACAGCGGCGAGTTCACCGTCCTGCTCGACAAGGCGCTGGAACTGGCCGACGTGGCCGGCTTCGAGGCGCGCAAGGCAGAGAGCGCCAAACGCGGCAAGCTGCGCGGGCTGGGCATCGGCGACTATCTCGAAGTGACGGCGCCGCCGACGAACGAGATGGGCGGTCTCCGCTTCGAGGAGAATGGCGACGTCACGATCATCACCGGCACGCTGGACTACGGCCAGGGCCACTGGTCGGCCTTCGCGCAGGTGCTGACGACCAAGCTCGGCATCCCGTTCCATCGGATCAAGCTCAAGCAGGGCGACAGCGACCTGCTGATCGCCGGCGGCGGCACCGGCGGCTCCAAGTCGATCATGGCCTCGGGCGCAGCCATCATGGAAGCCTCGGACAAGGTGATCGAAAAGGGCAAGGAGATCGCGGGCGTCGCGCTCGAAGCCTCGGCCACCGACATCGAGTTCAAGCTGGGACGCTTCGAGATCGTCGGCACCGACCGCGGCATCGGCATCCTGGAACTGGCGAGCAAGCTGCGCGGCGGCATGAAGCTGCCCGAGGGCGTGCCCACCACGCTCGACGTCAGCCATGTCCACGAGGCGGCGCCGTCGGCCTATCCCAACGGCACGCATGTGGCCGAGGTCGAAATCGACCCCGACACCGGCCATGTCGAGGTCGTGAAGTACACGATGGTCGGCGACTTCGGCACGGTCATCAATCCGCTGCTGGTCGAGGGCCAGAGCCATGGCGGCGTGGTGCAGGGCATCAGCCAGGCGATCTTCGAGCATGTCGTCTACAGCGAGGAAGGCCAGCCGCTGACCGGCAGCTTCACCGACTATGCGATCCCACGGGCGGGCGACGCCCCGTCCTTCACGATCGACTATCACTCGGTGCCGGCCAAGACGAACGTGCTGGGCGCCAAGGGCTGCGGCGAGGCCGGCTGCGCGGGCTCCCTGCCCTCGGTGATGAACGCCATCTCCGACGCGCTGGGCGGCAAGCACATCAACATGCCGGCCACGCCCGAGCGCGTGTGGGAGGCGCTGAACGGCTAGCCGGACGGCGAAAACACCGCCCCATTGGAGGAGCGCCTTCGATCGGCTATAGGCGGGCTTCAATGAAGCAAAAGCGTTTCTGGTTCTGGGGCGTGTTCGCGACCCTGCTCGTGGCAGTCACGGTGGCTGGGCTCGAACTTCTCAGCTCGTTCGTCGTGCCTCCGTGGCCGGCGCGCGACTTGCGGCCGATCGAGGTGTCCAATGCCGCCGTCGCGAGCACGCTCAGCGGCGCCCAGGCGGTCCCGACCTATAACAGCTGGGGCCTGCGTGACCGCGAGCATCCGCCGCAGAAGCCAGCCGGAGTCTCCCGCACCGTCCTGGTCGGCGACAGTTTCCTCGAAGGCGCCTTCGTCGAAAAGTCGATCGGCGCGCGACTCGAGGAAATCTGGCAGGCGGAGGGCCACCGCGACTGGGAGGTGATGAGCCTCGGCATCTCGGCAACGGGACCGCCGCAATACTTTTACCGCATCCGCAACATCGCCCTGTCGCTGCAGCCCGATGCGCTCGTACTGATGTTCTACTCCGGCAACGACTTCGTATCGGATGCCCTGTCGCCGTGGCGCATCCCGCCCCCCATCGCCGAACGTCCGCAGCCGTCATGGCTCGGGGCGGTTGCGCCTCGGCTCACCTGGCTGCTGGTCAACCGGCTCGGACTGTCCGAGTTCGGACGGGCGAACAAGTCTGCGACCGACGAGGCGAAGGAAATCATGAAGAAGCCGCGCGCCGAGCGGCTCGACGCCATGGTCCGGCTCGTCAAGACCCACTACTACCCGGAAAAGGACGAGAAGGTGATTCGCGAGATCCTATCGCGCGGCGGCGACGCGTTCTGGGATCGGCTCGAGCCGCGCGACCGGGACGAGGAGTATCTCCAGGCCTGGTGGCTGGCCAGCATGGTCGACTGGGAGACCGCCACCTGGACGGTACCGGTGACCCCGGCCGAGATCGAGCAAACCTTGAACAGGGAGCAGGTCGCCTCGACCCTGACATGGCTGATGGGCGCCCGAGACCTGGCGCGCGAACGCGGCATCAAGTTCCTGGTCGCACTGGTGCCGGTCGGCGTGGTGGATCCGGCCTACGCCGAATTCTGGAGGCCGTGGCCGCGCTACATGAGCTATCCGAGGCAGGGCGAGGCCAAGCATCGCCTGTTGCGCGCCGGATTGGAGGCGAAGGGTGTGACGGTCGTCGACCTCGAGGACGATCTCAGGGGCGTGCCGGGAACCTACCGCGTCTCCGACGGCCATTGGACCGAGCTCGGCACGGAGATCGCCGCCAAGCGGCTCGCAGCGGCACTCGCGAAGTTGCGGGAAGCTCGCTAGAGCCTCCCGTCGAACGGCGTCAGGCCGGCGTGAACATCGGCAGCGGCGGGCCGCCGTCGGTCGGCTTGAAGACCAGCTTCTCGGCCTGCTCGCATTCAGCGGTCGAAGTCGCAGTCGACGATGTTGGTGACCATGCGCATGAGGAAGCCCGCGCGCGCCACGAGGAGGCGTTGGCCCTCTATCGCAAGGCGGGCCAAGAGCAGCACGAGGCCCTATGCCTCGACAGGCTGAAGTCGCTGCGCTAACCCGGCGCGGTGAATTCCGCGACATCTCCCGACGTCGCCATCCTGGGCTACGGCCCGGTTGGCGCGCTGCTGGCAAACCTGCTGGGCCAGGCTGGGCTGTCGGTCGCCGTGCACGAGCGCGGCACGGCGATCTATCCGCTGCCGCGAGCGGTGCATTTCGACGGCGAGGTGATGCGGATCTTCCAGTCGGTCGGGCTGGCGGAGAAGATTGCCGCGACGACGCGGGCCTCGTCGAAGGGCATGCATTTCGTCAATGCCGACGGCCAAACCTTGATGGTTCGGCGCGGTATCGACGGACCCGGGCCGCACGGGTGGGCGGGCAACTGGTATTTTCACCAACCGGAGCTCGAAGAAATCCTGCGCGCCGGCGTCGCGCGCTTCCCGAACGTGACGGTCCATCTCGGTCGCGAGATCGCCGACGTGGGCGAGCTCGACGCCCGCTACATCGTCGGATGCGACGGCGCGCGCTCGCTCGTTCGCCGCGCGATCGGCAGCCGGCAGGGCGACCTCGGCCTGCACCAGCCGTGGCTGGTGGTCGACCTGCTGTGCAATCCCGACTCGCCGCGGGTGAAGGCGCTGCCCGACCATACGGTCCAACTCTGCGATCCGGCGCGGCCGATGACGGTCGTGCATGTCGGCGGCGCGCGGCACCGCTGGGAGATCATGCTGATGCCGGGCGACGTTCCGGAGCGACTGGCCGACCCGAACATATTCTGGCCGATGATGGCACGCTGGGTCGGACCCGACGACGCACAGATAGAGCGCGCCGCCGTCTACACCTTCCATTCGGTCGTCCAGGAGGGCTGGCGTCGGGGAAAGCTGCTGCTGGCCGGGGATGCCTGTCACCAGACGCCGCCCTTCCTCGGCCAGGGCATGTGCGCGGGGATGCGCGACGCCAGCAACCTCGCCTGGAAGCTCGCCGCCGTGCTGCGCGAGGGCGCGCCGCAGTCGCTGCTCGACACCTACGAGAGCGAGCGCCTGCCGCATGTCCGCGCCTTCATCGAGCTCGCGGTGAAGCTCGGCGCCGTGCTGCAGGAGACCGATCCCGCCGCCGCCGCGGCGCGTGACGCGCGCTTCGCTGCCGGTGCGCAGATGTTCGACTTCCCGCAGCCGCAACTCGGGCCGGGCTGCCGCACCGACGCGCCGCCGCCTGTCGGCACGATCTTCCCGCAGCCGCGTCTCGCCGACGGACGGCTGATGGACGAGGTCATCGGCCAGCGCTTCGCAATCGTGGGCGACGCCGAGATCCTCGCGGGCCTTGAAACCTCAGCCGCCCTGCTGCCCGGCGTTGCAGCCGGCTGGCTGGCGAGTCACGGTTCACGCGCTGTGATTCTGCGCCCGGATCGCTACGTTTTCGCTCTCGCCGCTGACCGCGCGGCATTGGAAACACACAATCGATCCGCCATGAACTGGAACGGATGATCCGTCGACGGTTGTAGCTTTAGGGCGCGTATGCCGTCCTGCTGACGGCGGTCGCCATCGCCGGTCCCGACTTCATGAGCTCCTTCAATGCGGGAGGCTCGTTAGAGCCTCCCGCCAACGAGCGTCAGGCCGGCGTGAACATCGGCAGCGGCGGGCCTCCGTCGGTCGGCTTGAACACCAGCTTCACCGCCTGCTCGCACTTCAGCGCGTCGAAATCGCAGTCGACGATGTTGGTCAGCATGCGCGGACCTTCGGCCAGGGTGACGTAGCCGATCGCGTAGGGCACGGGCGCGCGGCGCATCACGCTGTAGGAATAGATCGTGCCCTTGCCCGACGCCTCGACCCACTCGGTCTTGTCGCTGAAGCAGAACGGGCAGATCGTGCGCGGATAGTGGTGCGCCTGACCGCAGCTCGTGCACTTGCGCACCAGCAGCTTGCCCTTGCCGGCGGCGTCCCAGTAGGCCTGCGTCTCTTCGCTGATGGCGGGCGGCGGCAGCTTGCGTTCCTTGGTCTCGGCCATGGTCTACTCTCTCTCCAGAATGACGGTCGCGCTGCCGTGGCGCAGGCCGAGCGAGCCGCCCGTGCCGTGCGCGATGGCCAGATCGCAGTTCTTCACCTGCACCTTCGGGTGCGCCTCGCCGCGCAACTGACGCACGGCCTCCAGCACCTTGGTGAGGCCGCCACGATTGGCGGGATGGTTGTTGCACAGGCCGCCGCCATCGGTGTTGAACGGCAGCTTGCCGATTCCCGAAATCAGGTTGCCGTCGGCCACGAAGGCGCCGCCCTTGCCCTTCTCGCAGAAGCCAAGATCCTCAAGCTGCATCAACACCGTGATGGTGAAGCTGTCGTAGATCGAGGCGTACTTCATGTCGGAAGGCTTGACGCCGGCTTCGGCGAAGGCGGCCGCGCCCGTGAAGCGCGCGCCCGAGTAGGTGAGATCGACCTTGCCGCCCATCTGCGTCTTGATGAACTCCGACGCCCCCAGCAGCTTGACCTTGGGCCGCTTGAGCTTGGCCGCGATCTCCGGCGCCACCACGACGATCGCGCCGCCGCCGTCGGTGATGACGCAGCAGTCGAGCCGGTGCAGCGGGTCGGAGATCATCGGCGAGTTCACGACCTCCTCGACCGTGACCACGTCCTTCAGCAGCGCGTGCGGATTGTATTGCGCGTGATGCGAGGCCGCGACCTTGATCCAGGCGAGCTGCTCGGAGGTCGTGCCGAACTCGTACATGTGACGCATGGCGCAGTTGGCGTACATGTTCACGACCGTCGGGCCGTAGGGGAATTCGAAAGGATCGTCGGGCGTCGGCGTGCCTCCGCGGCTGCGCGGCACCGTGCCGGTCGCCATGCCCTCGGCGCGGGGCCGGCCGGCCAGGGTGATCAGCGCCACCTTGCACTTGCCCGAGGCGATCGCCTCGGCGGCGTGGCCGACATGCAGGACGTAGGACGAGCCGCCGGTGTCGGTCGAATCGACGTGACGGACCTTGAGGCCCATGTACTCGACCATGGACATCGGGCCGAGGCCCGGCGCATCGCCGGCGCAGAAATAGCCGTCGACATCGTCCTTCGTGAGGCCTGCATCCTCCAGCGCGCCCTTGGCGCACTGCGCATGGATCTGGGCCAGCGAGATATCCTTCGCGAGCCGCGTCGGATGCTCATAGATTCCCGCGATATAGGCCTTGCCCTTGATGCTCATCGGCGAGCCATCCCCCTTGTCGATTGTGCAGCGCACATGGTGGGGGATCGGAGCCTCACAGGAAAGTGCGCACTTTCGCAGCGAAGAACGATGCTAGGCTCTGCGAAACGAACGGGGAGCCACGCCACATGATCTTTCGTCTTCTTTCCGTAATCGCCGCGGCGTGCCTGGCCTTCGCCGGCGCGGCCAGCGCGCAAGGCAAGGCCGAGCTTCTCTGGTACAGCCAGGCCGCGTTCAAGCTCACGACCCAGAGCGGCAAGGTCATCATGATCGACCCCTGGATCATGGGCGCCACCAAAATCCCGCCCGAACTCAAGGACCTCGACAAGATCGGCAAGGTCGACCTGATCCTGGTGACGCACGGTCACGGCGACCATCTCGGTGACGCGATGGAGATCTCGAAGCGGAACAACGCGCCGATCTGGGCACCGGCCGGCCTCAACCAGACCCTGGCCACGCTCGGGCTGATGCCCGCCAACCTCGTGCCGCGCATGAGCAAGGGCGGCACCATCGAGCCCTTCCCCGGCGTGAAGATCACCATGGTCCATGCCGACCACTCCTCGGAGATGATCCTGAAGGACCCGGTCACCGGCAAGGACACGAGCTTCGCCGCCGGCGAGCCTTGCGGTTTCATCATCGAGCTGGAGAACGGCTTCAAGATCTACCACATGGGCGACACAGGCCTGTTCGGCGACATGAAGCTGATCGGCGAATACTACAAGCCGGATCTGGTGCTGATCCCGATCGGCGGCCATTATGTGATGGACCCTAAGGCCGCCGCCTATGCCACCAGGGAGCTGATCAAGCCCAAAATGGCCTGGCCGATGCACTATGCCAGCAACCCGTTCCTCAGGGGCACGCCGGCCGAATACAAGGCCGCGATGGGCCAGACGTCGATCGAGGTCCTCGACATGAACCCCGGCGACAAGAAGACGTTCTAAAGCCGGGCAACGATCAGTCCCCCGCGACGTCGCGCGCGCCCGGCGTGCGGGCACGGAACTCCTCGGGGGCTTCGCGGCCGGCGTCGGTGAAGGCCTTTTTCACAGCGGCGACGTTGGGTCCGAAGATGCCCTTGCGGTTGTCCTTGGCCCACTGGTTCGAGTTGATGATCGTGTCGAGCGAACCCTGGAAGCGGGGCATCACATAGCGCGCGAACAGCTCGTAGGAGCGCATGGTCTGCTCGCGCGTCGCCCATTCGTGCGCGCGGAACAGGACGCCGCCGAAGCCGCCGTTGGAGAAGCCCAGCAGGCGCTCGATGCCCTTGGCCACCGTGTCAGGGCTACCGACCAGGGTCGTGCCCATCTTCACCCCGTCGCGCAGCGGATCGTCGGCGCGGCCCGGCGGGCGGCCCAGCGTGTCCTCGAAATAGGTCACGGTCTCGCGGCGCTCGCCGGCATGGACCTCGCGCAGCGCCTGCTCGTCGTCCTCGGTCACATGGCAGTTCACCACGACGCGCCACTTGCCGCGGTCCGCCGTCTTGCCGTGCTTGGCCGCCGTCTCCTCGTAGATGCCCCACTGCTTGCCGAGCATCTCCGGCCCGCCCGGGATGCCCGCGCCGATCGACAGGACGCCCAGCCCGTGCTTGCCCGCGGCAATCATGCCCGAGGGCGTGATGGTGCTGGCGCAGGCGATCGGGAAATGCGGGTAGCTGTAGGGCGCGAGATGGAGCCGCGCCTCCTTCAGTTCGAACCAGTCGGTCTTCATCGTGACCGGCTCCTTGCATTCGAGCAGGCGCATGATCGCCTCCAGCGCCTCCTCCATGCGCGGCCGCTGGGTCGAGGGATCGATGCCCATCATGTAGGCGTCCGACGGCAGCGCGCCGGGACCGCAACCCAGCATCGTGCGGCCGCGCGACATGTGGTCGAGCTGCACGAAGCGGTTCGCTACCATCAGCGGATGGTGATAGGGCAGGCTGGTCACGCCGGAGCCGAGGCGGATGTAGCGTGTGCGCTCGATGGCGGCGGCGATGAAGACTTCCGGCGACGCGATGGTCTCCCAGCCGGCGGAATGATGCTCGCCGATCCAGGCTTCGTCGAAGCCCAGCTCGTCGATCCACTCGATCAGCTCCATGTCGCGCGCCATCGAGAGAGTCGGGTTCTCACCGACGCGATGGAACGGCGCCAGGAAGATGCCGAATGTAAGTCCCTTGTGATTACCGGTCTGTGCCATTGAAGTCCTCCATCACGCGCGACGGTAGCATGCGCGCGACGTTGACCGCAGCACCGGCTTGCGCAGATCATCGCGCAATGTCCGAGGCATCTTCCCTACCGCTCGCGCGCTTCACGATCGTCGAGGTGAACGACGCAAAAGTGCCGCTCTGCCTGCGTCTTGCGACATCGCTTGCCGCGAAGATCGCAGCCGATCTCGGCGCCGACGTGCTCAAGATCGAGCCGCCGGGCGGCGATCCTGTGCGTCAGGCGCCGCCATTGCTGCCGCAGGGCGGAAGCGCGCTGTTCGAGTTTCTCAACACGTCGAAGCGCTCGCTGGTGCTCGATCTTGCAAGCGAGTCCGGCCGCATCGCGCTCACCGCTCTGGTCGACAAGGCCGACGTCGTCTTGTTCGAAGAGCCGGCGTCCGTCGCGTCGGCGCTGCGCGCGGGCAAGGCGACGCCGGTCGAGATCGCGGCCTTTCCGCTCGAGATGGAAGCGGCGCAGCGTCCCGTCAGCGAGCTGGCGATCCAGGCACTGGGGGGCCTGATGCACATGGTGGGGGAGCCTGCCCGCAAGCCGCTGAAGCTGGGCGGCCACCAGGCTTCGTATCCCGCTGGGCTCACCGCCTTCACTGGCCTCATGGCGGCACTCGCCGCGCGCGACACCGGGCGCCGGGCGCCTTCAGTGAGGGTGTCGCTCGCGGAAGTGATGCAGTGGGTGAACTGGAAGGCGGCCTCCGGCGCCGCCGCCACGGGCATCTCGCCCGGCCGCGAGGGCAGAAACTCGGAGTTCCAGGTCCTGCCGTGCCGCGACGGGCATGTCGCCGTCGTCTACACGGTTACCCAGTGGCCGGCGACGCGTGCCCTGATCGGCGATGCACGGCTCGACGATCCGAAGTTCAACACGCGGGCCGGCCGTCGCCAGAACATCGCCGAACTCTATGCCGCGCTCGCGCCATGGTTCGCCGACAAGACGCGCGACGAGATCCAGAAAGTCGCGCAGGCCAGGGGCGTACCGTTCGGCCCCATCTTCTCGCCGGCCGAGCTGCTGCAGACGGAGCAATACGTGGCGCGCGGCTTCCTGGCCGACATGGCGCATCCGACCGAGGGCACGCTGCGCCTGCCGCAACTTCCCGTGCAATGGAACGGCCGCTCCTTCACACCGCGGCCAGCGCCGGAGTTCGCACCATGAGCGACCATCCCCTCGCCGGCATCCGCGTGCTCGATTTCGGTCTGCTGACCGCCGGCGCGAACACATCGGCCATGCTGGCCGATCTCGGCGCCGACGTGATCAAGATCGAGTCCGGTGCCTATCTCGATCCGTTCCGTGTGGTCGGCAAGATCGACAGCGACGAGGGCTGGTGGAACCGCTCGCCGCAGTTCCGCTTCACCAACCGCAACAAGCGCGGGCTGGCGCTGAACCTGAAGGACCCCGAGGGCCAGCGCGTCATCCGCGAACTCGCCGCGCACTGCGACGTGGTGGTCGAGAATTTCCGCCGCGGCGTGCTCGATCGCGCGGGCCTCGGCTACAAGGATCTGAGCGCGATCAACCCGCGCCTGGTGTTCGCCGCCATCTCCAGTCAGGGCGACACGGGGCCCGAGCGCATGAACGTGTCGTTCGGCAGCACGCTCGACGCCACCTCGGGCATCGCCTCGCTCACCGGGTACGAGGGAGAGGAGCCGCGCATCTCCGGCATGGACGTGAACTATCCCGACCAGATCGTCTCGCTGTTCGCCACCGGCATCGTCATCGCGGCCGTCACGGAAGCGCGCCGCACCGGACAGGGTGCGTTTCTCGATTTTTCCCAGCGCGAGGTCGCGTCGTTCACGCTCGGCGAGGAGATCCTTGCGGCGTCGGCCGCCCCGAACCATCGGCTGGCGCCGCGCGGTAACACTGAAGACGGCGTGGCGCAGCAGGACTCCTATCAATGTGCGGACGGCAAATGGCTGGCCGTGACTCTCGACACACCCGATCCTTCGATGGCGACTTTCTGCGCCGCCAGAGATCGGGACGACGCATTGAAGATGCTCCTCGGCAAAGGCATCGCCGCCGCCCCCTGCCTCGACGGCAACGATCTCCTGCGCGACACCAAACTGCAGGGCGTCACGCTGGTGCGCGACGAACGCGGCGGCCTCGTGAAGGGCCTGCCTTACCGGCTCGACGGCAAGGGTCTCGCCATCGAGCGGCCCGCGCCCGATCTCGGCCAGCACACCGAGGAGGTGCTCCGCGAGCTGTTGGGCTACGACGATGCCCGCCTGAAGCAGTTGAACGACAGCGGCGTGACCTCGACCACGCCCACCATCGGAGAGGTTTGATCCATGCCGCGCGCCGAAGTGCACAAGTTGATGGAGCGCATGGCGATCCCCGCCATCGCCGCGCCCATGTTCCTGGTTTCCAATCCCGCGCTGACGCTGGCCTGCTGCGGCGAGGGTCTGATGGGCAGCTTCCCCGCGCATGGCACGCGCAGCCGCGAGGAGTTCCAAGCCTGGCTCGACGAAATGGTCGAGGGCATGAAGCGTCTGGAGGATGCCGACAAGAGGCCCGCGCCCTGGGCGGTGAACCTCGTCGTCCATGCCTCTAACCCGCGCTATCAGGGCGATCTCGAACTGGCCGAGAAGTACAAGGTGCCGGTCGTGCTCACCTCCAAGGGCGCGCCGGGCGACGCCATCAAGCGCATCCATGGGTGGGGCGCCGTCGCCCTCCACGACATTGCCAACCGGCGTCACGCCGAGAAGGCGCTGGAAGCCGGGGTCGATGGCGTGATCGCGGTGGCGGGCGGCGCCGGCGGCCATACCGGCACCATCAACCCCTTTGCGCTGATGAACGAGGTGCGCCAGCTCGGCGACAGCTTCGCGGTCGTGCTGGCCGGCGGCCAGACCACGGGCCGCGACGTGCTCGCGGCCGAGGCGATGGGCGCGGACCTCGCCTATATCGGCACACGCTTCATCGCGACTCAGGAGGCGATGGCGGCGCAGGCGCACAAGGACATGATCCTGGGCACGCGGGCGACCGACGTCTTCCTCACCGCCTCGATCGACGGCGCGCCGGCCAACTGGCTGACGCCGAGCCTGCTGGCCGCCGGCATCGACCTCGACGTGCTGCGCACCACCCTGCCCGGCAAGATCGTGGCGGCGGCGGAGAACAGGAAGCGCTGGAAGGACATCTACACGGCCGGTCACGGCGTCGGGAACATCGACGACGTGCCCGCCGCCGCCGACCTCGTCCGGCGCCTGATCCGCCAGTATCGCGAGGCGAAGTCTGAAATGGCGCGCACCCTCTCCGGCCGCGCCGCAGCGTAGACGGTGGGCGCTACCCTGCTCTAGGTTTCGGCTCCAGAGTTTCGAGGGAGTATCCGCGTGAAGACAAAGGCAGCCGTCTGTTTCGAGGCCGGCAAGAACCTCGAGATCGAGACCGTCGATCTCGAAGGGCCGAAGTTCGGCGAGGTCCTGGTCGAGATCAAGGCGTCGGGCGTGTGCCACACTGACGAGTTCACGCGGTCCGGCGGCGACCCCGAGGGCCTGTTCCCGGTGATCTTCGGCCACGAGGGCGCGGGCGTGGTGGTCGATGTCGGGCCTGGGATCGTGTCGCTGAAGAAGGGCGATCACGTGATCCCGCTCTACACGCCGGAATGCCGCCAGTGCAAATCCTGCGTCTCGGGCAAGACCAACCTCTGCACCTCGATCCGCGCCACGCAGGGACAGGGCGTGATGCCCGACGGCACCTCGCGCTTCTCGATCAAGGGCAAGAAGATCCATCACTACATGGGCTGCTCGACCTTCTCGAATTACACGGTGCTGCCGGAGATCGCGCTGGCGAAGATCCGTCCCGACGCGCCGTTCGACAAGGTTTGTTACATCGGCTGCGGCGTCACGACCGGCATCGGCGCAGTGATCAATACCGCCAAGGTCGAGGCAGGCGCCAATGTCGTGGTGTTCGGCCTGGGCGGCATCGGCCTCAACGTGCTGCAGGGCGCGCGCATGGTCGGTGCCAACATGATCGTTGGCGTCGATCTCAACCCGGCGCGCGAGGCGCTCGGCCGCAAGTTCGGCATGACGCACTTCGTCAATCCGAAGGATCTCGGCGACAAGGACCTTGTCGCGCATCTCGTCGAACTGACCGACGGCGGCGCGGACTACAGCTTCGAATGCGTCGGCAGCACGAAGCTGATGCGCCAGGCGCTGGAATGCTGCCATCGCGGCTGGGGCAAGTCGGTGATCATCGGCGTCGCCGGCGCCGGCCAGGAGATCGCCACGCGCCCGTTCCAGCTCGTCACCGGCCGCACCTGGATGGGCACCGCCTTCGGCGGTGCCAAGGGTCGCCGCGACGTGCCGAAGATCGTCGACTGGTACATGGACGGGAAGATCGACATCGATTCGCTGATCACCCACACGATGCCGGTCGAGAAGATCAACGACGCGTTCGACCTGATGCACAAGGGCGAGTCGATCCGGAGCGTCGTTACGTTCTAGTCGTCAAATCCTGAAGGAAGCCACGCCATGACCGTGCGAAAGCTGGGCGGAGCCACCATCGAGAAGGTCGAGGAGATCTGCGGTCCGGGCTTCAAGCCCGGCCGCATGTTTCCCAGGTTCGAACAGGAAGCCTTCGACGCCCAGAAGGGCTGGATGGTTCCGGAGCACGTGCAGGAGGGCAGCGACCGGCTGATCGGGTCGGTCCACACCTGGATCGTAAAGACACCCAGGCACACGATCCTGATCGACACATGTCTCGGCAATCACAAGCAGCGTCACAATCCCGGCTGGAGCGGCCTCAACACACCGTTCCTCGATCGGCTCAAGGCCTGCGGCTGTCCCGCGGAGTCCGTCGACTTCGTGATGTGCACGCACCTGCATGTCGACCATGTCGGCTGGAACACGAAACTCGAGAATGGTCGCTGGGTGCCGACTTTCCCCAACGCGAAGTATCTCTTCGCCAAGCGCGAGTACGCGCACTGGGAGAGCGAGCGCAAAGCGCAGGGTGAAGGCAAGGTGAACGACGGCTCGTTCGACGATTCGGTGCTGCCGGTCGTCGAGGCCGGCAAGGCGGTGATGATCGAGAGCGACCACCAGCCCGATCCGCTGCTCACCATCAGGGACTATCCCGGCCACACGCCGGGCTCGATCGCGATCAACCTGAAGGACCAGGGCAGGCAGGCCTGCTTCTCGGGCGACATCATGCATCACCCGATCCAGGTCTATCATCCCGACTGGTCGAGCCAGTTCTGCTGGGACCAGGCCTTGTCGGCAGTCTCGCGCCGCAAGCTTCTCGAGGATTGCGTCGAGAGCAACGCACTGCTCTGCCCCGCCCATTTTCCCGGCGCCAATGCGGGCTACGTCAAACCCGAGGGCAGTTCTTTCCGCATCGAGTGGGACCGGCCATGAAACTTGAACCGCTGCTCGCCGGCCTCTCGTTCGGCGAAGGCCCGCGCTGGCGGGACGACCGGCTCTATTTCTCGGACTTCTATGTCCACCAGGTGCGGACCGTCGACGAGAGCGGCAAGACCGAAACGATCGTCGAAGTGCCGGGCCAACCCTCCGGACTGGGCTGGCGTCCGGACGGCACGATGCTGATCGTCAGCATGACCGACCGCCGCCTGATGCGATTCGCGGTCGGCAAGCTCAGCGTCGAGGCCGAGCTGGGTGCGATCGCGACCGGCCTGTGCAACGACATGATCGTCGATGCCAGGGGCCGCGCCTATGTCGGCAATTTCGGCTTCGACCGGCACGCCGGCGAGAAGCCGCGTGCCGCCGTGCTGGCCCGCGTCGATCCCGACGGCTCGGTTCATGCCGCCGCCGACGAACTGATGTTCCCCAACGGGACCGTCATCACGCCCGACGGCAGGACGATGATCATCGGCGAAACCTTCGCCAAGCGACTCACGGCCTTCGACATCGCCGACGACGGCACCCTGTCCAACCGGCGCATCTGGGCGGAGACGCTGACCTGCAATCCCGACGGCATCTGTCTCGATGCCGAGGGTGGCATCTGGGTCACCGGCGCCTTCACCCACCACATGGTCCGCGTGCTCGAAGGCGGCAAGGTCACGCATGATCTCGATCTCGGCGAACGCGCGGCCTATGCCTGCATGCTGGGCGGCAAGGACCGCCGCACGCTTTTTGTCGTCACGAACAGCGGCAGCGGCCCGAGCATTGCCGACAAGAAGGACGGCCGCATCGAGACGATGCGCGTCGACGTGCCCGGCGCCGGCCTGCCCTAGGAGGAAACTGTGAAAGGTCCAGAGGACGATGCCGGGCTAGCCGGCAAGGTGGCGATCATTTCCGGGGGCGGCGCCGTCGGCGACGGCATCGGCAACGGACGCGCCGCGGCGATCCTGCTCGCCCGCGCCGGCACCCGCGTGCTGGTGGCCGACCGCGACCTGAAGCTCGCGCAACGCACCGTCGAAATGATCCAGGCCGAGGGCGGCCAGCATGCCGCGGCCCATGCCGGCGACATGACGCAGGAGGCCGAGTGCAAGAGGCTGGTCGATGCCGCGGTCGACCGCTGGGGACGGCTCGACTTCCTCGACAACAATATCGGCATCGGCAGTCGCGGCTCGGTCGTCGACGAGAAGCCCGAGGAGTTTCGTCGCGTGATGCAGGTCAACGTCGAGACGATGTTCCTGCTCTCCAAGCACGCGATCCCGGCCATGATCAAGACCGCCAAGGGCGGCTCGATCGTGAACATTTCGTCGATCTCGGCGCTGCGGCCGCGCGGCCTCACGACCTATACGACCTCCAAGGCCGCCGTGATCGGCCTCAGCCAGGCGATGGCGGTCGACCATGGCCGCGACAATATCCGCGTGAACTGCATCTGCCCCGGCCCGGTGTACACGCCGATGGTCTATGCTCGCGGCAACGGCATGAGCGAGGCCGCGCGCGCCCAGCGTGCCAGGGCCTCCGTCCTCAAGACAGAGGGCACGGGCTGGGACATCGGCCACGCGGTGCGCTTCCTGCTGAGCAACCATGCCCGCTACATCACCGGCCAGGTCCTCGTCGTCGACGGCGGTGTGACCCTGCAGGGTCCGGAACGCGATTCGCAAGATCACTGAATAAAAGGGAGAAACAACCAAGATGGCCCGCCTGCCCTATCTCGAACCCGACCAGGTCGCGCCCGAGTATCGCGACATGCTCAAGCGCAACACCAACCTGCACAAGCTTCTGGTCAACTCGCCCGACATGGCGCGGGCCTTCAGCGGACTGGGCGGCTACATCCGCTTCAAGAGCAAGCTCGATCCCCGCCTGCGCGAACTGGCCATCCTGCAGGTCGGCTGGCTGGAGAAGTCGGAATACGAATTCACCCACCACGTGAAGATCGGCAAGGAATTCGGCGTCACCGACGAGGACATCCAGGCCCTGATGGCCGAGACCGAGGGCAAGCCCTCCGGGCTCGAGCCGCTCGCCAAGGCGATCCTCAGGGGCGCACGCGAGATGGTGAAGGCCCTCGCGATGTCCGACGCCACCTTCGCGGAGATCAAGAAGGAACTGTCCGACGAGCACATGACCGACCTCGTGCTCACCATCGCCTTCTACTGCGCCGTCGTCCGGGTGCTCGCCACCATGCAGATCGACAACGAGCCGCAATACAAGGAAGTCCTGAAGCAGTACCCGATCCCGGGAGTGAAGTGACATGCGCCTGAAAGATCGAGTCGCCATCGTCGTCGGCGCCGGCCAGAGCCCCGGCGAAGGCATGGGTAACGGCCGCGCCACCGCCCTCACCTTCGCCCGCGAGGGCGCCAAGGTCCTCTGCGTCGATCACAATCTCGACTCGGCAAAGGAGACCGTCGAGATGATCGGCGCCAACCAGGGCACGGCGGTCGCCTTCAAGGCCGACGTGACCAAGGGCGCCGACCTCAAGGCCATGGTCGACGAGACGCATGCACACTGGGGCCGCGTCGACATCCTGCACAATAATGTCGGCGTCTCGCTGTCGGGCGGCGATGCCGAGCTGCTCGACATCACCGAGGAAGCCTTCGACCGCTGCACCGCGATCAACCTCAAGAGCTGCATCTTCGCCGCCAAGTACGTGCTCCCGATCATGCGCGAGCAGCAGAGCGGCGTGATCATCAACATCTCGTCGATGGCAGTCATCACCACCTATCCGTACGTCGCCTACAAGGCGACCAAGTCGGCGATGGTGTCCTTTACCGAGCAGCTCGCCTACCAGAATGCGCAATACGGCATCCGCGCCAACGTGATCCTGCCGGGGTTGATGAACACGCCCATGGCCGTCGACACGCGCGCGCGCACGTTCAAGAAGAGCCGGGCCGAGGTCGAGGCCGAACGCGATTCCAAGGTGCCGCTGCGCAAGAAGATGGGCACCGGCTGGGACGTCGCCAACGCCGCCCTTTTCCTCGCCTCCGACGAAGCGAGCTTCATCACCGGCGTGACCCTGCCGGTCGATGGCGGCGCCAGCGTGCGGCGCGGCTAGGGCACGATCCTTGCGTCGGTGGGCGCCATGAAACGACTTGCCGGCAAGACCGCCCTCATCACCGGTGCCTCCTCGGGCATCGGCCGCGCCATCGCCAAGAAGTTCCACGCAGAAGGGGCGACCCTTCTGCTGATGGACATCACGGAGGCCGTCGTCGAAGGCGGCGAGCCGACCCACAGGATCCTGAACGTGCCCTTCTTCCAGGGCGACGTGTCGAAGGAAAAGGATGTCGAGGAAGCCGTGCGCCGGGCTGCCCTGCCGACCGGCCGGCTCGACATCGTGGTCAACGACGCCGCCATCCGCTCGGCGAAGAAGCTGACCGACACGAGCCTGGAGGAATGGAACCGGGTGATGGAGGTGAACGTCACCGGCGTCTTCCTGATGTGCCGCGCCGCGGTGCGCCGGATGCTGACGCAGGGGATCCGCAACGAAGCGCGCGGGCGCATCGTCAACATCTCCTCGCAGCACGGCATGATTTCCTCGCCGGAGGATTTCTCCTATGGCGTCTCGAAGTCGGCGGTGGTCTACATGACCCGCCAGATCGCCTCCGACTACGGCCGCGACAGCATCATCTGCAACGCCGTGGCGCCGGGGAAAATCCTCACCGGCAAGACAGGGCGCGCGATCGAACCACGCTGGATCGACTATTCCCATGCCCGCACGCCGCTGCCCCGCCTCGGTCGCTCCGAAGACGTGGCCAATGCCGCGCTGTTCCTCGCCTCCGACGAGGCGACGTTCATCACTGGCGAGAATTTGATGGTCGACGGCGGCTGGATGGCGAACTGAAACAAAGCCGTGGGAGAAAAGCGCAATGTGGCGCTACCGCAATCCGGTCGACGTAAAGTTCGGTACCGGTGTCTTCGACAAGCTGGGCACGTTACTGGCGGGTCGGGCCTACTGTCTCGTGACCTACGACGATGCCAATGGCGGTGGCGTCTTCGCCGACCTGACCCAACGCGTTATTGGGTTGGCCGGAACTCCCGCGATCATGGTCCGCAATGTCGGCCCCAATCCCGATTTCATCGGGCTCGTGGACTCCTGCCGCACCTATGCCACCGCGACGCGGCCCGTCGAGGCCATCGTGGCGCTGGGCGGCGGCTCGGTGATGGACGCCGCCAAGGTGCTGGCCGCCGCGAAGGGCGACTTCGAGACGGTGCGGCGCCATCTCGAGACCGGCAAGGACGGCGAGACACTGGGCCGGACGCCGATCATCGCCATTCCCACGACGGCGGGCACAGGCAGCGAGGTCACCTCCTGGGCCACGGTCTGGGACACAAGCGCGATGAAGAAGTATTCGCTGGCCCGCGAAACGCTCTATCCCGAGGCGGCGCTGGTCGATCCGCTGCTGACGCTCGGGCTGCCGCGCGCCATCACGATCAGCACCGGCCTCGATGCGCTCAGCCACGCGCTGGAAAGCATCTGGAACGTCAACGCCAACCCGGTGTCGAGTTCGCTCGCAGAAGTTGCTGCGCGAGAAGTGATCGAGGCCCTGCCGCTTCTGGCAGACGATCTCGCGAACGAGGCGCTGCGAACGCGGTTGGCGCGCGCCAGCCTGTTCGCCGGCCTCGCCTTCTCCAACACGCGCACCGCGCTCGCCCATTCGCTGTCCTATCACCTGACCCTGCACCACGGCGTTCCGCACGGCATCGCCTGCTCGTTCAGCCTGCCGATGGTGATGCGCGCCGTCGCGGGCTGCGACGGTGCCTGCGATGCCTCGCTGCGGCGCATCTTCGGCAACGACCTCGTCGCCGGCGCTGAGCGACTCGAGAACTTTCTGAAGAAGCTGGGCATCTCGCCCGATGCCACCGCACACGGCATCGCCGCCCGCGACTGGTCGCGTCTCGTCGACGACGCGCTGGCGGGCGACCGCGGCCGCAACTTCATCGGACGCCGGGAGGCCGCGCTGATCCCGTCCGGGCTCGTGCCATGATCCGATAGGAGAGTCCGCCAGCCGGACGGGGGCCCTCGACGGGGGCCCCGCACCGCGTCATCCTCTCTGCAACGGGGTATGGGAGGAAGAAAACATGCGGCTATCGATCGGACTTCTCGGTGTCGTGGCGGCGCTCGGCCTGTCGGCCGGACCGGCGCTCGCGCAGAAGAGCGGCGGCACCCTCAAGATGTATATCGCGGACAACCCGCCCAGCACCTCGATCCACGAGGAAGCGACGACCTCGACGGTTGTGCCCTTCATGGGGCTCTACAACAACCTCGTCGTCTTCGATTCGCAGATTCCGCAGAACAGCCTGGAAACGATCCGCCCGGATCTGGCCGAGAGCTGGACCTGGAGCGAGGACGGCAAGAAGCTGACCTTCAAGCTGGTGGGCAATGCCAAGTGGCATGACGGCAAGCCCTTCACCTCGGCCGACGTGAAGTGCACCTGGGACATGCTGATGGGCAAGAGCGAGACCCAGAAGCTGCGCAAGAATCCGCGGACCTCCTGGTACTGGAACCTCAACGAGGTGACGACCAACGGCGACCGCGAGGTGACCTTCCATCTCGGCCAGCCGCAGCCCTCGATGCTGATCCTGCTCGCCTCGGGCTACAGCCCCGTCTATTCCTGCCACGTCCCGACGGCGCAGATGCGCACCAAGCCGATCGGCACCGGCCCCTTCAAGCTCGGCGAATTCAAGCAGAAGGAAATCGTCAAGCTCGTCCGCAACCCGGACTACTTCAAGAAGGGCAAACCCTATCTCGACGCGGTCGAGATGCCGATCGTGCCGGCGCGCGGCACCGCCATGCTGGGCTTCGTGTCGGGCCGCTACGACATGACGGCGCCCTACGCCGTCACCATCCCGCTGCTCAAGGACATCAAGGCGCAGGCCGCCGACGCCGTCTGCGAGGTCGCGCCGATGAACAACAACACCAACCTGATCGTGAACAGCGCAGCGCCGCCGTTCGACAATGCCGACATCCGCCGCGCGATGCTGCTCACCATCGACCGCAAGTCGTTCATCGACATCCTCGCCCAGGGCTACGGCGAGGCGGGCGGCGTCATGCAGCCGGCGCCCGGCGGCGTCTGGGGTATGCCGAAGGAGATGTTCGACAAGGTCCAGGGTTATGGGCCCGACGTCGCCAAGAACCGCGCCGAGGCGCAGGCGATCATGAAGAAGGCGGGCTACGGGCCGGACAACAGGCTGAAGCTCAAGGTTTCGACCCGCAATCACCTGCTCTATCGCGACCCGGCCGTCATCCTGATCGACCAGCTCAAAGAGATCTACATCGACGGCGAACTCGACCTGGTCGACACCGCTTTGTGGTTCAACAAGGTTGCGCGCAAGGACTACTCCATCGGCCTCAACACGACCGGCAACGGCGTCGACGATCCCGACCAGACCTACTTCGAGCACTATGCTTGCAAGTCGGAGCGCAACTATGTCGGCTACTGCAATCCCGAGATCGAGAAGCTCTTCCCGATTCAGTCGGCCGAGCGCGACATCGAGAAGCGCAAGAAGCTCGTCTGGGAGATCGACAAGCAGATCCTCGAGGAGGGCTTCCGCCCGATCGTCATGTGGAACGTCGCGGGAAGCTGCTGGCATCCCCACGTTAAGGGTTTCCGTCCGATGGTGAACAGCCTCTACAACGGCTCGCGCTTCGAGGATGTCTGGCTGGACAAATAGCCGACGCAGCAAACGTCTCAGGACTGCCGGAAGCCGCGCCCCGTTGCGCGGCTTTCGTGCGATGGGACCTGACATCGGCGCGGCCCCGAGAGTAGTGTCGATGCCAGCGGAGGTCGCGAATAACGCGGGCCCCACACGACTCTCCGGGGAGGAGCCGACATGAATTCATTACGCAAGGTTCTGACGCGCCGGCGCGCCCTGACGGGCACTCTGCTCCTCGCATCACCAATGCTCGCAACGGGCACGGCGCGGGCGGCCGACTGGCCGGAGCGTCCGATCCGCATGATCATCCCGTTCGCCGCGGGCGCCGGCGCCGATACGGTCGGCCGCACCTTCGGCGAGCAGCTCGCGAAGGCGCTGGGCCAGCCGGTCGTCATCGACAACAAGGGCGGCGCCGGCGGCCTGCTCGGCACCGCGGAGGGCGCGCGGGCTCCGGCCGACGGCTACACGCTGCTCCTCACCTCGCAGGGCGCGACGGTCTTCAACATGGGTCTCTACAAGGCGCCGGGCTACGATCCGCTGAAGGATCTCATTCCGGTGTCGACGACCGGAATCCTGACCAACGTCATGGTCGTCTCGACCGCCAACCCGGCCAGGACCGTCGCCGACGTGGTTGCCCAGGCGCGCGCCAAACCGGCCGAACTCACCTACGGGTCGAGCGGCGTCGGCAGCAGCCTCCATATGTCGGGCGTGATCCTGGAGCAGCGCACCGGCGTCAAGCTGCAGCACGTGCCCTATCGCGGCGCGCCGGCCGCGGTCCTCGCCGTCATCAATGGCGAGGTCGCGACGGGCTTCTTCAATGCACCGACGGTGGTGAGCCAGATCAAGGCCGGCAAGCTGAAGGCGCTGGCCGTCACCACAAAAGATCGCTCTGTCATCCTGCCCGACGTGCCGACCATGATGGAGGCGGGCATCCCGGACTACATCGTCGCGACCTGGCTGGGCTTCGCCGTGCCGGCCGGCACGCCCGCTCCGATCGTGGCCCGCCTCAACGCCGAGATCGGCCGCATCGCCCAGATGCCGGAGGTGAAGGAGAAGCTGCTGGTCCAGGGCTTCGAGGTCCTGCCGCCCGACACGCCCGCCGCCGCCCGCAAACTGATTCAAGACGACCAGGCCCTTTGGCTGCCCATCATCAAGGCCTCGGGCGCCACGGCGGAATAGGACGACCCGCCACACCGTCATCTCGACCGAAGCGCGCAGCGCGAAGTGGAGAGATCTTCTGTCCACGATCTCCCGGCTATTGGTGGGGCGAAGGTCTATCCGCTCCGCACCTTCGGTCCTCCGGTCGAGACGACAGGATCCTAGTCAACGGCCGCCAACTTGTTGCGCGGCGAGCCCGCGATCTCCTGGATCAGTTTCTTGGTCAGGGAGCGGCCGAACGCTTCGTGGTTCTCGGCGACGATGGTGAAGGCGCCGGGGCCGCCGATCACATTCTCCTGGAAGTACTTTTCGAGCCCGCCCGGTGGATTGGTGTGCTCGGGACGGAACGCCTCTTCGATCGGCGTCAGGATCACCAGTGCGTTGATCGTGATGTTCTTGGCCACGGCATCGTCGCGCGCGTGGGTGATCGGGCGGCCGCCGATGTTGTTGCCGTCACCCGACACGTCGATGACCCGCCGGTCCGAGACGAACGGCGCGCGGTCGAACTGTTCCACGGCGAAGTCGATCGCGGCGCTGATCGAGGTGCTGCCGGCAAAGGAGCGGGGCGTCTCGATCAGCCGGTCGCCGAACCAGCGCGCCGAGTCGCCGTCGCCGATCACCATCCAGTCGATGACGACCTTCTGCATGTTGGCCGACGCCCATTCGACGAAGCACACGGCAATGCGGCGATTCGGGCCAGACGTGATGGCACTGACGACATCCGGATGGGTGATGGCAGCGGCCGCGCCTTCGCGCTGAAGCCTGAACTTGGGATCGGTCACGCTGCGCGAGACGTCGGCGGCCAGCACCAGCAGCATGTCGACCGGTTCCGCTGCCCGCGCCGCCGGGGAGACGAACGCCAAGGCCAGCCCCAGCAGCGCGACAAGCATCTTCATTGCACGGCTCCACGCTTATGCGTTCGTCCGAGTATAGGACGCTTGGTCTCAAGTGCGATCTGCTCAAGCGGCTCCGGCAGAAACTCCCGTCACGAGCGGCCCTGCGGGAAAAATCTTCTGCCAAGGTCCACGGGCATGCGACAATCTTGTTATTGCGACTTACTTGCATACATGGCAACTTATGCTGCACTGCACTATATCCACTCGTCCGGCGTCCGCCGGGAACCGGTGCGTAGGAGCGTTTGCGTGAGCGCGTTGAGAAACGAGACCGTTTTGTCGGTGCATCACTGGAACGACGAGTTGTTCAGCTTCCGGACCACCCGCGACAAGGGGTTCCGCTTCGCCAGCGGCCAGTTCACGATGATCGGCCTCAAGGTCGAGGGCAAGCCGGTGCTGCGGGCCTACTCGATCGCCAGCCCCCACTACGTGGATGAGCTGGAGTTCTT
This sequence comes from Reyranella sp., assembly GCA_044377795.1. Taxonomy (GTDB): domain Bacteria; phylum Pseudomonadota; class Alphaproteobacteria; order Reyranellales; family Reyranellaceae; genus Reyranella. Next base: position 26,753 of record JBILYJ010000007.1, read on the forward strand.
CTCCATCAAGGTGCCGGACGGCAGGCTCACCTCGCACCTCAAGAACCTGATGCCGGGAGATCCCGTTCTGGTCGGCGCCAAGGCCGTCGGCACGCTGCTGCTCGACAGCCTGACCCCCGGCCGCAATCTCTACCTGCTGGGCACCGGCACCGGCCTCGCCCCCTTCCTGTCGATCGTGCGCGATCCGGAAGTCTACGAGCACTACGAGAAGGTCATCCTGGTCCATGGCTGCCGCCATGTCCGCGATCTCGCCTACCGCTCGGCGCTGGCCGACGAACTGCCCGCCGACGAGATCCTGGGCGACATGGTGCGCGACAAGCTCGTCTACTATCCGACCGTGACCCGCGAGCCCTTCAAGTATCGCGGCCGCATCTCCCACCTGATCGAGAACGGCACCCTGGCGAAGGATGTCGGCCTGCCGCCGATGTCGCGCGAGAACGACCGGTTCATGCTGTGCGGCAGCGTCCAGATGCTGGCCGACATCCGTGCCCTGCTCGAAGGCATGGGCCTGACCGAGGGCAGCACCACCACCCCGGGCGAGTTCGTCGTCGAAAAGGCATTCGTCGAGTAGACGGTTCCGCTTCGCGAGCCCCTTCAAGTAGCGTGTGACGGCCGCCGGCGGCTAGGATGCCGGGGACAAACGTATGCCGTCAGGCTCGGGAAGAGGATTGAAAGTGACACTACCGCTCGAGGGAGTTCGCGTCATTGAGGTAGGCCAGGCGCTGGCCGGTCCGCTGGCCGGGGTGATCCTGGCTGACATGGGCGCCGACGTGATCAAGATCGAGAAGCCCGATGGCGGCGACGATGCCCGCATCTGGGGCCCTCCGTTCGGTCCCGACGGCAAGACTTCACTCTACTTCTACTCGCAGAACCGCAACAAGCGCTCGGTCGTGCTCGATCTCAAGCTCGCCGAAGACGTCGACAAGCTCCACAAGCTCTGCGAGACGGCCGACATCCTGATCCAGAACCTGCGCCCCGGCGTGGTCGACGAGGTCGGCATCGGTCCCGAGACGATGCTGGCGCGCCATCCGCGCCTGATCTACTGCTCGATCTGGGCGTTCGGTTACCAGGGGCCGCTGCGCATGAAGCCGGCCTTCGATCCGCTGCTGCAGGCCTATGGCGGCATGATGAGCGTGACCGGCCGGCCGGAGGATCCGCCGACCTTCTGCGGCGCCTCGATCAACGACAAGGCGACCGGCATGTTCTGCACCATCGGCGCACTGGCGGCGCTGCGCCTGCGCGACAAGACCGGCAAGGGCTGCCTGGTCGACACCTCCCTGTTCGACTCGGCGGTGCATTGGGTCGAGGGCCAGGTGAACGGCTACATCGCCAACGGCACCGTCTCCCAGCGGCACGGCACCGGCAGCCCGGTGATCGTGCCCTACCAGACCTTCGACACGGCCGACCATCCGATCTGCCT
>JBILYJ010000250.1:0-7383 GCA_044377795.1 Reyranella sp.
AACCTCGGCTTGATGGCCTATGGCCGCTTCCGTGCCCTGCGCGGCGAGCCGGTGCGCTTCCGCGGCGCCTTCGCCTCCTACGACGAGGCACTGGCGAACATCCGGGCCGGCCGGCTGGCAGGCTACGACCACGACAGCGTCGCACCGGTCTCGCAGGCATTCATGCAGGAGCGCGCGCCGTGGGACTACCCGGTTCTCTACTGGCTGCAGCGCCTGGCGCCCGACATGCAATGCGTGGTCGACGCCGGCGGCCATGTCGGCGTGAAGTACCGTGCTTTCGCGCCCTATCTCGACCTCGATCGGCTGCAATGGGTGGTCTACGACCTGCCCGCGCTGGTGCGGGCCGGCCGCGCGCAGCAGCGACCGCAAGACCGCACTCTCTCCTTCGTCGAGCGCCTCGAGGAGGCGCCGTCCGCGGACGTGCTGCTGGCCTCGGGACTGCTGCCCTATCTGCGCGAGCCGTTCGAGGAGCTGGTCGGCCGCCTTAGCAGTCGGCCGCGCCACATCCTGCTGAACAAGGTCGTGACGCGCGACGGCCCGACCGTCGTCACGCTCGAGAATTTCGGCCTGGCCGAAGTGCCCTACCAGATCCGCAATGTGTACGAAGTGCCGGCAGCGCTGCAGACGCTGGGCTACGAGATCCTCGACGAGTGGACCATCGACCAGCTCGCCCACCGCATCCAGACGCATCCCGAACTCGGCCGCTGCACCTATCGCGGGTACGTCGCGAGGCTCAAAGGCTAGGCGGTGTTCGTCGTCTGGAACGGCATCTCCTTCGGACTGCTCCGAGTCGGTCAATCGGGGTGCAGTACAGGCAGGGCCGACAATTTCCTCGCCGCGAAGTCCACGAAGGCTTCGATCTTGGGAGCCCGATGGGCGCGACCCTTCGTGAGGAGCTGCGCCGGCAGCGGCGGCGCCTCGAAGCGGCGCAACAGACGCACGAGACGTCCGGCGGCAAGATCCTCGGCGATCTGATAGGAGAGGAACTGGGCGATGCCGCGGCCTTCGCGCGCGAGGCGCAGGCGGGTCTCGATATCGTCGACGCGCAGCCGGCCCGCGAGATGGGTAGGCGCGCCGCGACGGCGGCTGCCGAAAGTCCATTCCATCGCCCCGCGGGACGTGCCGAGCAGCGCCTCGTGCCGTGCGAGATCCGCCGGCTCCTTCGGCGTGCCATGCCCGGCGAGATAGGCGGGACTCGCCACCCACTGTCGCCGGACGTGCCCGACCGGCCGGGCGACGAGACCTGAATCGGCAAGGGCTCCGATGCGGACCGCAACGTCGATCCCTTCCTCGATGAGGTCGACGTTGCGATCGTTCAGCAAGAGTTCGATCTCGACGCCGTCGTGACTGTCGAGGAAGCGCGTCGCGAGCGACGCGACATGGCGCCGGCCGAACTGCACGGGCGCGGCGACGCGCAGCAGCCCGCGCACCGGCGCCTCGCGCGCGCCCGCTGCGGCGGCTTCATAGTCGGCGACAACCGCACGCGCCCGTTCATAGAGCGCGCGCCCGGCCTCCGTCGGCGCGAGCCGCCGCGTCGTGCGATCGACCAGGCGCACGCCGATGCGATCTTCGAGCGCCGCCAGGGCCCGCGTCACCGCCGGCGCCGAGCGGCGCAAGCGCTGTGCCGCCCGCACCAGGCTCCCCTCCTCCACGATGCGCACGAAGATCGCGAACTCGTCCAGCCGGTCCATGCATTCTTCCGATTTTTGCAATTATGACTTTATCATTCATGCCGTTATCGCCGCAATCGACCGACCTTACCTTGGCAACACCGACAGTCGTTCGCGTTGAAAGAAGGGTGAGGTATGCGATGACCCCCAGTGAGATGGACTTCCTGCCGTTCCATGCCGACGAGCAGGCGGCACAGGCGCTGGCCGGATACCGCATGGGGCGGGCGCCCATCCGGCCCCTCCTGCCGGAGCAGCATCGCGAGTTCTTCGGCCTGCTGCCCTCCCTTTTCACTGCGACGCCGGATGCGCAGGGCTGGCCGATGGCCTCGGTTCTGACCGGCACGCCCGGGTTCATCGCGTCGCCCGACCCGATGACGCTGCGCATCGATGCCCTGCCGCGCGACGGCGATCCCGCGGCACCGGACTTCGCGGCCGGCGCCGACATCGGCCTGTTGGGGATCGACCTCTCGACGCGGCGTCGCAACCGCGCCAACGGCCGTATCGTGACACGCGACGGGGGGCTCACGGTTCACATCGCGCAGAGCTTCGGCAACTGCCCGCAATACATCCAGACGCGCAAGGTGGTCGGACGCGACAGGAAGGCCGGCCCGGTCGAGACGTTGGCCGGGTTGGACGAAGCGGCGCGCGATCTGATCGAATCAGCCGACACGTTCTTCGTTGCCAGCCGGGGCCGGGCCGAGCTCGGCGCCAAGGGCGGGTTCGACATGTCCCATCGCGGCGGCCGGCCTGGTTTCGTCGGCGTGCACGGCGACACGCTCGTCATTCCCGACTTCCGCGGCAATCGCTTCTTCAACACCCTGGGCAACCTGCTGGGTGACCCACGGGCCGGCCTGCTGTTCGTGAATTTCGGCAGCGGGGAGGTGCTGCAGCTCCAGGGCACGGTGACCATCGATTGGCATCCGGGCGAGATCGGACCGGAAGGGACCGAGCGCCTGTGGCGCGTCCGGGTCGCGCGGGCGTGGCGCACCCGTTCGGCTTTCCCCTACCTCACGATTTTCGGGGATTATGCACCGACAACGCTGCTGACGGGCATCTGGTAGCCACAGGCATCCCTGCCACTGCAAACCGTCATGGTAGGGTAGTCTTGTTTCCGCGCGTGAAGGTCGTGCGCCACAGGTCTTCGCGCGGACCGAGCGCCGCGCGCAATACCGGTATTGCCGTCACGACCGGCGATTGGATTTTTCCACGACGACGACCTGATGCATCCGTCGCATCTCACCGATCTGCTGGCCGCCACGCTGGACGCGCCGCCCAACTCGCTCGTGGCCGGCCGCTCGCGCGACTCCGCCGTTGTCGGAGACGAGGTGGTTCTCGGCCCCCCGTCTGGACGGCGGCAGAGCGCTCCGACACCGACACGCTGCTCCAGTTCCTCGATCCCAACCGCCGGGGGCCCGAAACCGAAACCGGTCGTCAGGCCGCCGCCGGGCGTACCCGTGCCACCATGGCCTCAAGCGCGAGAACATAGGAATCGACGCCGAAGCCCGCGATCATCCCGACCGCCGCCTCGGCGGTAATCGAGCCGAAGCCGCGCTTTTCGATGTTGGTCATGTGGATTTCGATCGCCGGCATGGAAATCGACCGGAGGCAATCGCGCAGCGCGTGACCGGCGTGGAGAAACCCCGCTGGGTTGAACAGCAGCCCGTCGACCTTGGCACGGTCGGCCTTGTAGATCGTCGACACGGCCTCGCCTTCGCTATTCGTGTAGAAAATCTCGATCTCCACGCCGAGGTCCCTGGCCCGGCGCCGGATCGCGGCGTCGAGCTCCTTGGCCGTGGTCGTGCCATAGAGTTCCGGCTGGCGCCGGCCCAGATACTCCATGTTCGCGCCCTGAATCAGCAAAAGCTTCATCGTCTGATGCTAGGACAAAATTGCCGGCAAGCGAACAACAACCGTTCCGCAGTTCAACGCGGCAGAGTAGACGCTCCCATTAAACTTTCGTCGATGGAGCGGGCGCACTGGCGGCCCTCGCGGATCGCCCACACGACCAGCGACTGGCCGCGACGCATGTCGCCGGCAGAGAACAACCTCGGCACCGAGGTCTGGTAGTCCTTAACATTGGCCGCGACGTTGCCGCGCGGATCGAGCGCGACGCCCGCCTGCTCGACCAGGCCCGGCCGGCGCGGTCCGAGGAACCCCATGGCCAGCAGCACCAGGTCGGCCCTGAGCTCGAAGGTGCTGCCCGCGACCTCCTGCATCGCCATGCGACCGTCGGCGCCCTTCACCCATTCGACGCGCACGCACTCCAGCGCCTCGATCTTGCCGTTGCTGCCCACTGCACGCTTGGTCAGAACGGCGAAATCGCGGGCCGCGCCCTCCTCATGGCTCGACGAGGTGCGCATCTTGAGCGGCCAGTCCGGCCAGGTCAGCGCCTTGTTCTCGTGCACCGGCGGCTGCGGCATCACCTCGAGCTGCGTCACCGAAGCGGCGCCATGACGGTTCGACGTGCCGACGCAATCGGAACCGGTGTCGCCGCCGCCGATCACGATGACATGCTTGCCCTTGGCGGTGAGCGTGCCGCGCGGGGCGGCCCGCGCCTCGTCGTCGCCGGCGTTGCGCTTGTTCTGTTGCGTCAGGAAATCCATCGCAAAGTGGATGCCGCTCAGCTCGCGCCCCGGGACCTCGAGATCGCGCGGCAGCTCGGCGCCGCCCGTGAGCGCGACGGCGTCATAGCCCTCGAGCAGCGACTTGATCGACAGGGTCGCGCCGACCTCGACGCCGGTCCGGAACTCGACGCCCTCGGCCTCCATCTGCCGCATGCGCCGGTCGATATGGTGCTTCTCCATCTTGAAGTCGGGAATGCCGTAGCGCAGCAGGCCGCCGACCCGATCGGCCTTCTCGAACAGGGTCACCGAATGGCCGGCGCGCGCGAGCTGCTGGGCGCAGGAGAGACCCGCCGGGCCCGAGCCCACGACGGCGACGCGCTTGCCCGTCTTCTGGACGGGCACGAGCGGCTGGATCCAGCCCTCCTGCCAGCCGCGATCGACGATCGCGCATTCGATCGACTTGATGGTCACCGGGTTGTCGTCGATGTTCAGCGTGCACGAGGCCTCGCAGGGCGCGGGGCAGATGCGGCCGGTGAACTCCGGGAAATTGTTGGTCGATTGCAGGACCTCGAGCGCATCCTTCCAGCGGTCGCGGCGCACCAGCTCGTTGAACTGCGGGATGATGTTATTGACCGGGCATCCGTTGTGACAATACGGGATGCCGCAATCCATGCAGCGCGCGCCCTGCCGCGACACCTCGGCCGGGGCCATCGGCAGGACGAATTCCTTGTAGTTCTTCAGGCGCTGCTCGACCGGTTCGTAGGACCGGTCCTTGCGCTCGATCTCGAGGAAGCCCGTGGCTAGGCCCATCTTAGTAACTCCAGCTCAAATTCTTTGCAGATCCCTGGAAGGGCTCGGGATGACGGCAAGGGGCCGTCACTCCGCCGCGACGGCCTTCGCCGCCGCCCGCTCTCGCGCGCGCAGGAGGGCCTGCTTGTAATCGCGCGGCATCACCTTAACGAAGCTTTGCAGCGTGTTGTCCCAATCCTCCAGGAGCGCACGTGCCTGCGCACTGCCGGTATGGAGATGATGGCGCTCGACCAGGATGCGCAGCCGTTCGGCGTCGAAGCGCAGCACGTCGCCCATCCCGTTGTCCTCGACGTCGAGCGCGCGCTGGCGCGGACGCCCGGTCTCGTCGCCGTCGATCGAAGCCGGACCGACCTTCTCCAGATCGACCATCGACGGGTTGCACAGCTCCGTGAAGCGGGCTCTCGGATCGTAGACGTAGGCGACGCCACCGGACATGCCGGCCGCGAAGTTGCGCCCGGTATCGCCCAGCACGACCACCACGCCGCCCGTCATGTACTCGCAGCCATGGTCGCCCGTACCCTCGACGACGCAGACCGCACCGGAGTTGCGGACGGCGAAGCGTTCGCCTGCCACACCCTCGAAGTAGGCCTCGCCGCCGATCGCGCCGTAGAGCACGGTGTTGCCGACGATGATGTTCTTCAGCGGGTCGCGCGCGCAGTCCTTGGGTTGGCGCACGACGACGCGGCCGCCCGACAGGCCCTTGCCGACATAGTCGTTGCCGTCACCCGACAGTTCGAGCGACACGCCGCGCGCCAGGAAGGCACCGAAGCTCTGGCCGGCGGTTCCGGTCAGACGCACGGAGATCGTGTCCTCCGGCAGCCCGGCATGGCCGTAGCGCCGCGCGACGTCGCCCGACAGCATGGCGCCGACAGTGCGGTTCACGTTGGTGACCGGCAGCTCGATCTGCACCGGCTCGCCCTTCTCGAGCGCCGGCTGCGCCGCCTCGATGAGCTTGTGGTCCAGTGCCTTGTCGAGACCGTGATCCTGGCGCTCGACGTTCCAGATCGCCACGCCCTCTCGCGCCGGCGCCTGGTGGAGAAGCTTCGAGAGGTCGACGCCGCCCGCCTTCCAGTGGTCGATGGCGTGGCGCATGTCGAGCCGGTCGACCCGGCCGATCATCTCGTTCAGCGTGCGGAAGCCCAGCCGCGCCATGATCTCGCGCAGTTCTTCGGCCACGAAGAAGAAGTAGTTGATCACGTGCTCGGGCTGGCCGGTGAAGCGCTTGCGCAGCACCGGATCCTGCGTCGCCACGCCCACCGGACAGGTGTTGAGGTGACACTTGCGCATCATGATGCAGCCCGCCGCGATCAGCGGCGCGGTGGCGAAGCCGAATTCGTCGGCGCCCAGCAGCGCGCCGATGGCGACGTCGCGGCCGGTGCGCAGGCCGCCGTCGACCTGCACGGCGATGCGGCCGCGCAGCCCGTTCAGCACCAGCGTCTGCTGCGTCTCGGCGAGGCCGATCTCCCACGGCGACCCGGCATGGGTGAGCGAGGTGAGCGGCGAGGCACCGGTGCCGCCCTCGTAGCCCGAGATCGTCACATGGTCGGCGCGCGCCTTGCTGACGCCGGCAGCGACCGTGCCGACACCGACCTCGGAGACGAGCTTCACGGAGATCCGCGCCGCCGTGTTCACGTTCTTCAGATCGTGGATGAGCTGCGCCAGGTCCTCGATCGAATAGATGTCGTGATGCGGCGGCGGCGAGATCAGGCCGACGCCGGCCGTCGAGCGGCGCACGCGGGCGATGTTCTCATCGACCTTGTGCCCGGGCAGCTGGCCGCCCTCGCCGGGCTTGGCGCCCTGCGCCATCTTGATCTGGATGTCGTCGGCATTGACCAGGTATTCGGCCGTGACGCCGAAGCGGCCGGACGCGACCTGCTTGATCGCCGAACGCATCGAATCGCCGTTGGCCATCCGCTTGAAGCGATCCGCCTCCTCGCCGCCCTCGCCGGTGTTCGACTTGCCGCCGATGCGGTTCATGGCGATGGCAAGCGTCGTGTGGGCCTCGCGGCTGATCGACCCGAAGCTCATGGCGCCGGTGGCGAAGCGCTTCACGATGCTGGCCGCCGGCTCCACTTCCTCGACCGGAATCGGCTGCTCCGCCCACTTGAGCTGCATCAGGCCGCGGATGGTGAGCAGCCGTTCGCTCTGTTCGTTGATCGAGGTGGCGAAGGCCTTGTAGTCGTCCGACGAGTTTCCGCGCACTGCATGCTGAAGACGCGACACGCTCTCGGGCGTCCAGGCATGCTCCTCGCCGCGCAGGCGGAAGGCATAGTCGCCGCCGACATCGAGCATGGTGCGGTAGACCGGATTGTCACCGTAGGCGTTACGATGACGGCGCA
>JBILYJ010000251.1:0-7305 GCA_044377795.1 Reyranella sp.
GAGTTTGTTGGCGGTCGAATCGTACTCGACCCAGGCCGAACCCGGCGTGCAGGTCAGGATGCAGGCGAGGATCGCCAGCGCCGCCGGCTCGCGCAGTTCCAGCGGCACGACGACGAAACCCGAGACGCGCCGGTGTTGGCCGGGAAACAGGATCAGCCGGGCCACGGCGACGTTCGAACGCCAGACGTCGACCAGGACGATCGCCACGAGCCTGGGAATGAGGTGCCAGCGCCGGATTCGCGACCTCGGTGGCTGGAGCGCGGCGGTCACGTTGGACGCGGCGACGCCGATCACGCTGCCCAGCACGAGATGGCCCAGCGACAGGCCGTTCAGGAGCAGCCACATCGCGAGCAGCGACACGGCCAACAACGGATAGGGCAGGAGGCGGTTCATTGGAGGCGAGCCTTCGCCGGCGGAACGCGCGGCGCCGACAGAACATCCTCGATGTAGGACGAGGGTGTCATCACGGAGTGCGCGGTCTCCTCCATGTAGCGCATCACCGTTCCGCCCTTCACGGCGAGGACGAGCGTGAGCAGCAGCAGGGCTGCGACAGGCGCCACTTCGACCGCGAGGACCCGGGGAGCGACCGCATCGACCGGCGCCCAGAAGGCGCGAATGCCGACGCGCGACAAGGTCATCAGCGTCGCGACACCGGACAGGAGGAGCAGAACGATGAAGGCCCAGTTGGCGGCCGAGATGCCGGCCGCCGCTCCCTCGCCGGCCGGCGCGAAGAGAGCCGCCAGCAGGGCCAGCTTGGCCACGAACCCCGACAGCGGCGGCAGCCCGATCAACAGCAGCGCGCAGGCGACGAAGCAGGCGCCGAGGATGGCCAGCGTGCCCGGGAAGCCCATGCCACCCTCGCTCATGGTATCTTCCTCGTGGCGCTCCGCACCCATGGCTTCCGCGGTGACGGCGATCAGGTCGGCGCCGGGATTCTGGCCGCGTTCGATCAGTTCGATCAGGAGGAAGAAGGCGCTGATCGTGAGGGTCGAGCTGGCGAGATAGAAGAGGGCGCCGCCGGTGATCTGCGCGTCTGACAGCCCGATGGCGGCCAATACCGTTCCCGAGGAGATCATCAGGCTGAAGCTCGCTATGCGGGTCATCGCCTGCGAGGCGAGCACGCCCACCACGCCGAAGGCGATCGTCGCCAGGCCGCCCGCGAACAGCAGCGTGGCGCCGTAGCCCGCGGCCTCGCCGGCCTCGCTTCCGAACAGCAGCGGCCGCCCGCGCAGCAGGACATAGAGGCCGACCTTGCTGAGGATGGCGAAAATCGCGGCGACGGGCGGCGCTGCCGCCGGATAGGCGCTGAGCAGCCAGAAGCCCAGTGGCCACATGGCCGCCTTCACCAGGAAGGCCATGGCGAGGATCGCGGCGCCGACTTCGAGCAGAATCCGGTTCTCGCCGGCAAGTGCGGGAATGCGCGTGGCAAGATCGGCCATGTTGAGGGTTCCGGTGACGCCGTAGATCAGGGCGACGCCGACCAGGAAGAAGAACGAGGCGGTCAGGTTGACGACGACGTAGTGCAGGCTCGCCTGTACGCGTCGCGGACCCGATCCGTGCAGCAGCAGGCCGTAGGAGGAGGCCAGCATCACCTCGAAGAAGACGAACAGGTTGAACAGGTCGCCGGTGAGGAAGGCGCCGTTCACGCCCATGACCAGGAACTGGAACAGCGTATGGAAATGGTGGCCGACCGTATGCCAGCGCGCCATCGAGAAGATCAGCGACGTCGTCGCGAGGACGGCCGTCAGCAGGATCATCATCGCCGACAGGCGATCGAGCACCAGAACGATGCCGAACGGCGCCGGCCAGTTGCCCAGCAGGTAGACGCCGGGCGAGTCCGCGTCGGCCGCCTGCAGGAGGAGGATGGCGATCGCGAGGTTTGCCAGCGTCGAAAGGAGGTTGATCAGTCCCTTCAGGAACTGCCGGCGCTCGTCGTAGACTGCCAGCAGTGCGCCCGCCACCAGCGGCAGCACGACGGGAGCGATGATCAGGTGATGTGCCCAGCCCGCCATCACCGCTCCTGACCGTCGACATGGTCGGTGCCCGTGAAGCCACGGGCCGCCAGCAGCACGACCAGCAACAGCGCGGTCGTCGCGAAGCCGATGACGATCGCCGTCAGCACCAGCGCCTGCGGCACCGGATCGGCGTATTCAGCAAGGGTGCCCGTCGTCGACGAGAGAACCGGCGGCGCGCCGGAGCGCAGCCGGCCCATGCTGAAGATGAACAGGTTGACCGCCAGGGCGCAGAGCGAGAGGCCGATGACGATCTGATAGGTGCGCGGCCGCAGAAGGAGCCAGACGCCGGAACCTGCCAGGATGCCGATGCAGACGGCAAGGAGGAGCGCCATTACGTGTCCTCCCGCGCGGCCTGCGCGGTCGTCATGCGAGCAGCGCGCAGCTTGCGCGCCGATTGATGAGCGAGCGCAATCAGCATCAGCACCGTCGCCCCGACGACCAGACCGAAGACGCCCAGGTCGAAGAACAGGGCGGTGGCGGCGGGGACGGTCCCGATCAGCGGGATTTCGACATATTGCGAATGCGTGGTCAGGAAGGGATAGCCGAACAGCCACGACGCCATGCCAGTCAGGGCGGCCAGCAACAGGCTCAGCCCGATCCAGTTGACCGGCAGGATGCGAAGTCTGTCCTCCACCCAGATGGTACCCGAAGCCAGGTATTGCAGGATGAAGGCGGTCGCGAGCGCTATGCCCGCCGCGAAGCCGCCACCCGGCAGGTCGTGGCCACGAAGGAAGAGGTAGATCGCCAGCACGATGATCACCGGGAACAGCCACTTCATGATGACCGAGGGCACCAGAAGATAGTCGCCAAGCGTGTCGCCCGCCTTGCGGTCTGGTTCGGCCTCGTCGAAGGCGTTCTGCCGGCGTTGTTGCAAGGGCGAGCCGATATTGTCGGGCGCCGGCCTGAACCGGCGCAGCAGGGCGAAGATCGTGAGGGCGACCACGGCGAGCACGGTGATCTCGCCCAGCGTGTCGAAGCCGCGGAAGTCCACCAGGATCACGTTTACGACGTTGCGGCCGCCGCCTTCCGTATAGGCGCGTTCCAGGAAGTAGCTCCCGATCGTCTCGGGCATCGGCAGCACCATCACGGCATAGGCAAGCGTCGCCATGCCGGCGCCCACGACGAAGGCGATGCCGAGGTCGCGCGAACGCCGCAGCCGTCGCCGCCACGGATTCTCCCCGGTCTCTATTTCCTCGAAGCGCTTGGGCAGCCAGCGCAACCCCAGCAGGATCAGGATCGTGGTCACGATCTCGACCAGGAGCTGCGTCAGCGCCAGGTCGGGCGCGGAGAACCAGGCGAAGGTGATGCAGGTGGCGAGGCCCGCCCCGCCCAGCAGGACGAGCGCGACCAGCCGATGATACTTGGCCTGGTGCGCGGCGCCGATCGCGCAGCCGGCGCCAGCCAACCAGACCAGCGCGAGTGCGGGATCGAGGTCGCTCCAATCCGGTCCTGGCAGGCCGAGGCTGCCCATCGAGATCGGCACAAACGCCACGAGGGCGGCCGCCAGAAGCAGAATCCGCAATTGGGGCTGCAGGCGGCGCGTGCTGAACACCATCTCGGCGGCCCGCGACCATTTCAGGGACAGGACGATCACGCCCCGTTCGAACAGATGGCGGCCATTCAGGTGCCGCAGCACGGGCGGTCCCACCGGGCTGTGGCGCAGGTAGTTCTTGAGCGCGAGGTAGAGCAGCGCCCCGGCGACAAGAGCCACCGCGCTCATGATCAGGGGCAGGTTGAACCCGTGCCAGATGGCGAGACTGAAGACCGGCGTGCGGGGGCCCAGCACCGACTGCACGGCCGTGAGAAGGTAGGGGCCGACGGTCGCCGCCGGAAAGATGCCGACCACCAGGCAGGCCAGCACCAGGAACATGCTGGGGACGCGCATCCAGAACGGCGGCTCATGTGGCTCGCGCGGCAGGTCGTCGGGCTTGGCGCCGAAGAACACGGAATGGATGAAGCGCAGCGAATAGGTCACGGCGAAGGCGCTGGCCAGGACAGCGACGTAGGGCTGGGAGGTGTCGAGCAGCGAGTGGACGTGGGTTTCGATCGCCTCGGCGAAGAACATCTCCTTCGACAGGAACCCGTTGAGCAGCGGCACGCCGGCCATGGCCGCGCTCGCCACCATCGCCAGCGTCGCCGTGACAGGCATGTAGTGGAACAGGCCTCCCAGCTTGCGCATGTCGCGCGTGCCGGTCTCGTGGTCGATGATTCCGGCTGCCATGAACAGCGAGGCCTTGAAGGTCGCGTGGTTCATCATGTGGAAGATGGCGGCAACGGCCCCCAGCGGGCTGCCGAGACTGAGCAGCATGGTGATCAGGCCGAGGTGGCTGATCGTCGAATAGGCGAGGAGCCCCTTGAGGTCGTGCTGGAAGATGGCGAAGAAGGCGCCCAGCAGGAGCGCCGCCATGCCGGCGAGTCCCAGGAGCCAGAACCATTCGGGCGTCCCGGCCATGACTGGCCACAGGCGCGTCAGGAGGAAGACGCCGGCCTTCACCATGGTCGCCGAATGGAGCAGCGCCGAGACCGGAGTCGGCGCCGCCATGGCATTGGGCAGCCAGAAGTGGAACGGGAACTGCGCGCTCTTGGTCAGCGTGCCGAGCAGGATGAGAACGAGGGCCGGCAGATAGAGAACGTGCGAGCGGATGGCCTCGCCGGACGCCAGCACCTGGTCGAGATCGTAGCTGCCCACGATCTGCCCGATCAGGACGACGCCGGCCAGCAGCGCCACGCCGCCGAAGCCGGTGACGACGAGGGCCATGCGCGCGCCATCGCGCGCGCCGGCCGTGTGATGCCAGTATCCGATCAGCAGGAACGAGAAGATGCTGGTCAGTTCCCAGAAGAACAGGAGGATGATCAGGTTACCGGCGATGACGATCCCGAGCATGCTCCCCATGAAGGCGAGCAGGAACGAGAAGAAACGCGGCACCGGATCGTTCGGCGACATGTAATAGCGCGCATAGAGCACGACCAGGAATCCGATGCCCGTCACCAGCAGGGCGAACATCCAGGCGAAACCATCGAGGCGCAGTGTAAAGCTCAGGCCCAGCGCGGGAATCCATTCGGCCTCGCTGCGCAGCACCCCTCGCTCGACGATCGCGGGATAAGCGAAGACCAGCAGGAAAAGGCAGATCAGCGCGACGCCGCCGGCCAGCCAGGCTTCCGAATTACGCGCGTTGGGGCGGAACGTCGCAGCGAGGAGGCTGCCTACGAAGGGAAGAACGATCAGGATTGTCAGCACTACGTCGTCGGTCATGAGCCTTGGCGATGCGTATCTGAGTGGAGAGTCGGGCTGACTCTAACATTTTCGGCCCAAATAGTTCCCTCTGAGGCGAGTCTCTGCGTCCGATCGTGCGCGTTCTGCATATTGTGCGGCACGAACCCGCCAGTGCAAAGCTGCAACCGGATCGTGGCGATGCGAGGGCTGCCGACGGTTGGCCGCTACTCCGCCCGCACATGGCGGACGCGTGAGGGCAGTACTTTGGAATAGGGCGCCGCCTGCTCATGTACGATGGCGGTGAGCTGCTTTCTGAGACAACGGTGCCTCGCGTTCACTCTCTTGAGGAGACATGGCATGGCATTCATCACGACGAATGACGGAACCCAGATCTTCTACAAGGACTGGGGTCCCAAGGATGCGCAGCCCATCGTGTTCCATCATGGCTGGCCGCTGAGCGCCGACGACTGGGACGCCCAGATGCTCTTCTTCCTGGGCAAGGGCTTCCGGGTGATCGCCCATGATCGTCGCGGTCATGGCCGCTCGACGCAGACCGATACCGGCAACGAGATGGATACCTATGCCGCCGACGTCATCGAGCTCGCCGACCATCTCGATCTGAAGAACGCCGTCCATATCGGCCATTCGACCGGCGGCGGTGAGGTGGCTCGCTATGTCGCGCGCGCCACGCCGGGCCGTGTCGCCAGGGCGGTCCTGGTCAGCGCCGTGCCGCCGATCATGGTGAAGTCGGACAAGAACCCCAAGGGCACGCCCATCGAGGTCTTCGACGGCTTCCGCGCCGCGCTCGCGGCCAACCGTGCGCAGTTCTACCTCGATGTGGCCAGCGGTCCTTTCTACGGCTTCAACCGGGAGGGCGCGAAGGTCCTGCCGGGCACCGTCCAGAATTGGTGGCGGCAGGGCATGATCGGCGGCGCCAAGGCGCACTATGATTGTATTGCTGCCTTCTCGGAGACGGATTTCACCGACGATCTGAAGGCGATCACGGTGCCGACGCTCGTGATGCACGGTGACGACGACCAGGTGGTGCCGATCGCCGACGCGGCCGAGCTTTCGATCAAGCTCCTGAAGCACGGCAGGCTCAAGGTCTACAAGGGCTATCCGCACGGCATGCTGACCACGCACGCCGATGTGCTCAACCTCGACCTGCTCGCCTTCATCAAGGCCTGAGTCAGTCTACCGACATCGATGCAGGACTTTTTCCTGCATCGATGTCGGTCGTCAGACCATCATCACCTTGCCGGTGGGCAGGTCATAGTAGGCGCCGACGACCTTGAGCTTGCCGGCCGCGACCATGTCGCCCAGGATCGGCTTCTCGGTCTGCAGGCGACGGACGTTGGCCTGGACGTTGGCGATCATCGCGCGCTGCTGCAGATCGGCGCCCGGCGTCTTGAGGACCGGCTCGATGCCGGGCTTCATGGCGCGCACGAGGTCGGCGATGTGGCCGGGCAGGGTGTTGCCCTTCTGCAGCGCGTCGACGGTGGCGTTCACCGCGCCGCAGCTCGTATGGCCCAGCACCATGATCACCTTCGTGCCCAGCACGGCGGCGCCGAATTCCAGGCTGCCCAGCCCGTCGGGCGTGACGAAGTTGCCGGCGACGCGGACGACGAAGAGTTCGCCCGGTGCCTGGTCGAACGCCAGCTCCGGCGCGACACGTGAATCCGCGCAGCTGAGGATCGCGGCAAAGGGCGCCTGGCCCTGGGCGCGCGCGGCGCGGCCTGCGGAGAAATCACGCTCCGCCATCTTGCCGGACGCATAGCGTGCGTTGCCCTCCATCAGGCGCGCGAGCGCCGCATCTGGTGTCTCGGCCGAACGGGCCGGCTGCGCGCTGACCGAGCCCGCCGTCATCGCGCCGATCGCAGTGATGGCGGCGAGACCGCCCAGTCCCGAAAACATACCGCGACGTGACAGGCAAACGTTGCACATGAAATCCTCCCCAGGGAAAGCGGCACCTTAACCACACTAAAATCCTGAGCAATGAACCTCAAGGCATAGCTGAGTGCAGGAATCGGCCACGTGTTCTATCAGGCGACTGTCGGTGCGACTCCGGTGACGGGA
>JBILYJ010000252.1:0-7280 GCA_044377795.1 Reyranella sp.
CACGTCCCTTGCCGGCGCGGTGACGACCTGGGTCGAGAGGCCGAGCGTGGGCAGCGGCTTCACGAGGCCGAGCGACCAGGCGAGCAGCGCGCCGCCGACCAGCACGATCAGCGAGGCAAGGGCCGGGAAAAAGAGGCGCGCCACCAAAAACAGGGCGATCAGCGGCAGCACCAGCAGCGGCGCGGACGGCACATGCTCGACCATCGCCATCACGAGCCGCAGCAGGATGCCGGCCAGCATGGCCGCGGCGATGCTGGGCGGAATCCTGCCGATCAACCGGCCGAGCGGTTTAACCGCGGCGGTCAGCAGGATCAGGAGCGCTGCGAGCACGAACGCGCCGACCGCCGCCGCGAAGCTCGGCACGCCGGAGGTCGAGGCGATCAGCGCGGCGCCCGGCGTCGACCAGGCTGTGATGATCGGCATGCGGTAACGAACGCTGAGGATCAGCGCGCTGGCCGCCGTGGCGAGACCGAGCCCGGAGACCCAGGAACTCGCCTGATCGGGCGTCGCTCCCACCGCCTGGGCCGCCGCCAGCACGACCGGCAAGGTGCCGCCCACGCCCGCGATCGTCGCGACCAGCGCCGCGGCCGCGACGGAGACCAGCCCTCCCGTTTTCACTTACGCATTCGCCCGCTCGACCATGGCCTGCAGCAGGATCTGTGCGCCGGCGCCGACGTCGCTCTTGCTGGCGTCCTCGATCTCGTTGTGGCTGACGCCGTCCTTGCAGGGCACGAACACCATCGCCGTCGGGGCGACGCGGCTGACATAGCAGGCGTCGTGGCCCGCACCGCTCACGATGTCCATGTGCGGATAGCCCGCCTGCTCGGCGCCGCGACGCACCGCCTCGACCAGTTCCTTCGCGAAGGGCGACGGCGGGAAGTACCAGATCTGCTCGATCTTCACCTCGAGCCGGTGGCGCCTGGCGATGTCGGCCACAGCGGCGCGCATCTCGGCGTCCATCTTCGTCAGTTCAGCATCGTCGGGGTGGCGGAAGTCGACCGTCATGAACACGCGGCCGGGAATGGTGTTGCGCGACTGCGGCTGGCTCTCGATCACGCCGATCGTCGAGCGGCCGTTCGGCCGGTTGCCGATGGCGCGCGCGGCCACGATCAGTTCCGCCGCCCCGACCAGCGCGTCGCGGCGCCCTTCCATGGGAGTCGTGCCGGCATGGCTCTCCATGCCCGTCCAGTTGATCTCGTACCAGCGCTGGCCCTGCGCGCCCGTGACGACGCCGATCGTCTTCTTCTCGCGCTCCAGGATAGGCCCCTGCTCGATATGCGCCTCGAAGAAGGCGGCGATCGGCCGGCCGCCGACCGGCTCCTTGCCGTCGTAGCCGATCTGCTTCAGCGCCTCGCCGAAGGTCACCCCGTCGCGGTCCTTGATCGACAGCGCATGCTCCAAGGTGAAGGCGCCGCCGAACACGCCCGACGCCACCATCGCCGGCGCGAAGCGGCAGCCTTCCTCGTTGGTCCAGACTGCGACCTCGATCGGCGCCTCGGTGACGTAGTTGGAATCGTGCAGCACGCGCAGCACTTCGAGCCCCGCCATCACGCCATAGGCGCCGTCGAACTTGCCGCCGGTCGGCTGCGTGTCGAGATGGGAGCCGGTCATGATCGGCGGCTTCGCCGGATCACGACCCTCGCGTCGGGCGAAGACGTTGCCCAGCTGGTCGACCTTGATGGTGCAGCCCGCCTCCTTCGCCCAGCGGACGAACAGATCGCGCCCCTGCCGGTCGAGGTCGGTCAGCGCGATGCGACAGACTCCGCCCTTCTCCGTGCCGCCGATCTGGCCCAGTTCCATCAGGCTCGACCAAAGCCGGTCGGGATCTACGCGAAGATTGGGGCGGTCGCTCGCATTCATGGGCTGTGGACTCCGGATCGAGACAAGCCGCGACCATAGCAAATGCCAGCCAGCGAAACGAAGTGCTTGAGCAGGTGTGCGTCGTTCTGCATGGGTGACGTCCAGGAGGAATTTCATCGCATGCTTCCGCTGTCCGATACGCTCGTTCTCGACCTCACTCAGGTCATCGCCGGTCCCACGGCTGGCCAGATCCTGGGCGACATGGGCGCCGACGTGATCAAGGTCGAGCCGCTGAACGGCGAGCATTTCCGGCCGCATTTCGGCGGCGCCTGGGTGCCGTCGATGAACCGCAACAAGCGCGGCCTGGCGATCGACCTGCGCAGCGAGGGCGGCAAGGACGTGCTGATGCGGCTGGTGAAGAAGGCCGACGTCTTCATGGAAGCCTTCACGCCGGGGGTGATCGACAAGCTGGGCTTCGGCTGGGAGGTCGTCTCGAAGGTCAATCCGCAGACCGTCTATGCCTCGATCTCGGGCTACGGCCAGACCGGCCCCTACTCGCCGCGCGCCGGCTACGATCCCTGCATCCAGGCCGAGATCGGCCTGATGGACGCGACCGGCCCCTACCAGGGCGAGATGTGCCGCGTAGGCACCGCGCCGATCGACTATTCGACCGGTCTCGCCTGCGCCGGCGGCATCGCCTTCGCCCTGCTGCACCGGATCAAGACCGGCAAGGGCCAGCGGCTCGACCTGTCGCTGTTCGACGTCGGCATGCACATGATGAGCCACTGGATCACCAATCACGGCCTCACCGGCGAGAATCCCGAACGCATGGGCACGTCGAACACGATCCTCTGCCCGCTGCGCGTCTTCCCGACAAAGACGCAGCCGGTGTTCGTGGCCGGCACCAACGACGCCTTCTGGCGCATGCTCTGCACGGCGCTCGACAGGAGGGACTGGCTCGACGACGAGCGCTTCAAGACCAATGCCGGCCGCGTCGCCCATCGGGCGCTCCTCGAAGGGATGATCGAGGCCTTTTTCCTGGAGCACACCGCCGACGAGCTCCTCGAAAAGCTGGTTCCCGCCGGCATGCCCTGCTCCGCCGCCTACAAGGTGAGCGACGTGATGGCGAGCGAGCATGCCCGGGCGCGCGGCAGCGTGCTGGAGATCGACTATCCCGGCATCGGCCCGGTGAAGTCGGCCGCCAACCCGATCAAGCTCTCGTCCGCGCCGGTCGAGACGCGGCAGAAGTCGCCCGGCGTCGGCGAGCACACGGTCGAGATCATGCGCGAGGTGGGCTATAGCGATGACGAGATCGCCGCCCTCAAATCGGCGAAGGCCATCGCGACCAGCTGAGGTCCTACCGTGAAAATCGTCTATTCCGAGAAGCACGCCCAGCACGACCCGCAGCACTTCGTGGTGCGCGGCACCAAGCTGCGCAGCGCCGAGCAGCCCGAACGCGCCACCCGCCTGTTGGCTGCCGCCACGGAAGCGGGCCATATGATCCTGCCGCCGGAATCATACGGACCGGCGCCGGCCGCCACCGTCCATACGCCGGAGTATCTCGACTTCCTGCAGATCGCTGCGCGCGAATGGGCGAAGCTGCCCGGTGCGGGTCCGGAGGTGGTGCCCAACGTCCATCCGGCACGCGCCCATGCCTCCTACCCAAAGGCGCTGGCCGGCCGCGCCGGCTGGCATCAGGTCGACACCGGCTGCCCCATCGGCCCGCACACCTGGGACTCCGCCCTCGCCGCCACCGAGGTCGCGGCCACCGTGGCCGACATGGTGCTGTCTGGTGAACACCATGCCTACGCGCTCTGCCGGCCGCCGGGCCATCACGCCTATGCCGACATGGCGGGCGGCTTCTGCTTCCTGAACAACACTGCCGTGGCCACGCAGCGACTGCGGGCCGCACACCAGCGCGTGGCGATCCTCGATGTCGACGTGCATCACGGCAACGGCACGCAGGGCATCTTCTACGAGCGCGACGACGTGCTCACCGTCTCGATCCACGCCGATCCCGACCATTACTACCCCTTCTTCTGGGGCCATGCGCACGAGCATGGCACTGGCAAGGGCCAGGGCTTCAACCTCAACCTGCCGCTGCCGCTGGGCTCGCCCGACTCGCCGTGGCTCGAGGCGGGTGACAAGGCCCTCGCGCGCATCCGCGACTTCCAGCCCAGCGCGCTGGTCGTGGCACTGGGCCTCGATGCCAGCGAGAGCGATCCGCTGCAGGGCCTCAAGGTCACCGGCGCGGGCTTCAATGCGATGGCCGAGAAGATCGCGCGCCTCGGCCTGCCGACCGTGCTGGTCCAGGAAGGCGGCTATCTCGGCGACGATCTCGGCCGCAACCTCGTCCAGTTCCTGGCCGGCTTCGAGAAGGGGCGAGGCGCCGGCGCCTAATCGACCTGCTGGACACATCTGCCGCCGGAAACGCAATTACCCTGGAGCGACGACATGGCACGGACGATCGCAGACCTTATGGCCGAGACCCTGCGGGCAGCAGGCGTGGAACGCATCTACGGCGTTGCAGGCGATTCGCTGAATGGCTTCACGGACTCGCTGCGTCGCATGAAGGAGATCGAGTGGGTCCACATGCGCCACGAAGAGGCCGGCGCGTTCGCTGCCGGCGCCGAGGCTCATCTCACCGGCAAGCTGGCGGTCTGTGCGGGAAGCTGCGGGCCCGGTAACATGCATCTCGTCAACGGCCTGTTCGATTGCTACCGCAGCCGCGTGCCCGTGCTGGCCATCGCCGCACACATCCCGAGTGCCGAGATCGGCGGTCACTATTTTCAGGAGACGCATCCGGAGCAGCTCTTCGCCGAGTGCGCACACTACGTCGAAACAGTCAGCAATCCGGAGCAGATGCCCCGCGTACTGGAAAAGGCGATCCGCATCGCCATCGCCGAAAAGGGCGTGGCGGTCATCGTCATTCCGGGCGACGTCGCCCTGATGAAAACCGAAGTCGAGGCCGGAAAGTGGTTCGCACCCAGCCCGCCGATTGTCCGACCATCCGACCACGATCTCGACGCGCTGGCCGATCTGCTCAACGGCGGCAGCAAGGTCACGATGATGTGCGGCGCGGGCTGCGCGGGCGCGCACGACGCCGTCGTCGAGCTCGCGCACAGGCTGAACGCGCCGATCGTGCACTCTCTGCGTGGCAAGGAGCATGTCGAGTACGACAATCCGTTCGATGTCGGCATGACGGGCCTGATCGGCTTCTCCTCGGGCTATGCCGCGATGAAGGAATGCGACACGCTCCTCCTGCTGGGCACCGACTTCCCCTATCGCCAGTTCTATCCCGAGAAGGCCCGCGTCGCGCAGGTCGATATCCGGCCCGAAAGCCTGGGTAACCGCTGCCGCCTAGACATCGGCGTGGTCGGAGATGTCGGGGACACGATCGCGGCGCTGCTGCCACGCCTGAAGGCCCGGACGGACCGCAGCTTCCTCGATGCTGCCCTTGCCCACTACCGCAAAGCGCGCGCCGATCTCGACGATCTGGCCGAAGGCCGCACCGACGGCAAGCAGATCCACCCGCAATGTGTCGCCCGCTTGATCAGCGAGTTGGCTGATGAGGATGCTATCTTCACCTGCGATGTCGGTACCCAGTCGGTCTGGGCAGCGCGCTACCTCAAGATGAACGGCAAGCGCCGCCTGATCGGCTCGTTCAACCATGCCTCGATGGCCAACGCGATGCCACAGGCGATCGGCGCCCAGGCGTCGCACAAGGAGCACCAGGTCGTGTCGATGTCCGGCGACGGCGGCTTCGCAATGCTGATGGGTGACTTCATCAGCCTGTCGCAGCTCGGCCTGCCGGTGAAAGTCGTGGTGTTGAACAACGGCACGCTGGGCTTCGTCGAACTGGAAATGAAGGCGGCTGGCTTCGTCGACACCGCGGTCGAGCTCAAGAACCCTAACTTCGCAGCCATGGCCGAGGCTATGGGCGTCAAGGGCTTCCGGGTTGAGGATCCAGCCAAACTCGAGGGCGTCCTGCGCGAGGCGCTGGCCCACAAGGGTCCTGTGCTGGTCGACGTGGTAAGCGCCCGTCAGGAACTCGTCATGCCTCCCGAGACAACACTCGAGCAGGCCTATGGGTTCAGCATGTACCTGACACGAGCGGTGATGGACGGCCGCGCGAAAGAACTCGTCGACCTGGCGCGCACCAACCTCAAGCTCTAAGGACGCCTATCCGGCTCAGAGAGGCTCTCGTGGCGTGTCCACGTGGGCTTGTTCTCGGCCGCCGGCAACCATCAAAGTTCGCTCGGAAGGGGATTTCCCCCCTTTCCAGCCTCACCTCTGAAAATCATGAGTGGCCTCTACGACAGCCACCAACCAGATTTATGTCGCCGGGGCCGATCTCGAAAAGCTGGGGATCGGGAACGACGACATCAGCGTCGTCGCCGCACAGGCAACGGCAGCAGCAGGCTGCTGCGGATTCCGAGTGGTTCGCAGTCGGCTAAGGAGTTCCAGCGTCTGAGATAAGCGCCGGTATCGACAGGATCAGTCGCCGCCATTGCCGCCGACGACATAGACGGTGAGCTTCTCGGGCAGCTTGTCGTGCGCGACCTCGATGGCGCGACGGTCGGGCCAGATGAAGACTGCGTCCTGGTCGGCCATCAGCTCCTCGAAGCGGGCGACCTGGCCGCGTCCCCAGTAGTGCATCGGCAGCACGATACGCGGCTGGATCTGGCGGATGACCTCGACCATCACCGGCAGGCCGACCGTGTAGGCGCCGTCGATCGGCACCATCAGCACGTCGATGCGGCCCAGCTCGTCGAGATGGTCCCTGGTCAGCCGGTGATGCAGGTGGCCGAGATGGGCGATGCAGAGATCGCCGATGGTGAAGGTGAAGATCGAGTTGCCGTTGATGCGCGCGGAGCCGCCGCCCCAGTCGCGCGCATTGGTCGGCAGGTTCGTCACCTTGAGGTCCTTGAGCGAGACGTCGTGGCGCGCCTCCGTCTGGCCGGCCTCGCTCGGCCAGCCGCGCAGCACATAGGTGATTCCGTCCTCGGGCGTGTCGGTGTAGTGCGTGGAGTGCGCGTTGTTCATCGTCACGATGTCGGGCTTGCGGCCGAAGCCGTTCAGCCCGTTGTAGTCGGTGATGGCGCGCACGCCCTGCGGCGTGTCGATCTCGAAGCTGGCATGGCCGAGGAAGGTGATGATGGCGCGGCTCGCCGTATCCGCCGCCATCTGCGCCCCATCGAGCGAGGCCATCTGCACGCCCCGCCCCTGCAGGGTGGGACCGAGCTCGACCAGGTTCTTGGAGCAGCGTGCCAGCGCAGGTCCCGCCAGCAGGGCGAGGGCAGCGGCAATCAAAGCGGCTATGGACAACCGAAAAGTCATGGAGCCTCCATGAGACGCGCCACCGAACCCGCCATCGGCCGTGATCAATATCATTGAGCAGAACGACGATCTCAATCGATTTGTCTCATCGACCGATCGATCACATCCATGTCGAGGATGGCCGTCTCGGGTGAACTGTC
>JBILYJ010000253.1:0-7274 GCA_044377795.1 Reyranella sp.
CGCGGCCGTGGCGCGCCCAGTATCCCGGATCGGTCGCCTGCGCCGCACTCGCCCAGCCGCCCGTGACGCTGGAGGCGAAGGCACGTTGCGGCGCCTGCAGCGCGACCGCAGCGGCGGCGCGTTCGATGGCCGGCAGTGCCGGATCGAGCGCGCGCGAATGGAAGGCGTGGCTGACGGCGAGCGGCCGGCACATCACGCCGCGCGCGGTGAGGCGGGCGTTCAGGGCATCGATGTCGGCCTTGGGCCCTGCGGCGACCACGAGCTGCGGCGCGTTGATGGCGGCAAGGTCGAGCGCGTCGCCCAGCTCGGCGCGCAGCTCGGCTTCGGGCAGGCGGACCGCCAGCATCGCGCCCGGCGGCATGGCCTGCATCGCCCGCGCCCGCTCGGACACCAAACGGCAGCCTTCCTCGAAGGTGAAGACGCCGCTGAGGGACGCCGCGACGAACTCGCCGACACTGTGGCCCACCATGGTATCGGGCTCGAGGCCCCAGGACATATAGAGCCGCGCCAGCGCGTACTCGAAAATGAAGAGGCCGGGCTGCGCATGGAGCGTCGCGTCGCCATCCGTGGCCTGCGGGTCGAGGAGCAGCGCCTTCAGCCCGTCGCCGACGAGTGGCCCCGCTATGGCGATGCCCTCGTCGACCAGCCGGCGGAACAGCGCGTGGTCGCGATGGAGGTCGCGCGCCATACCGGCATGCTGCGCGCCCTGGCCTGGGAACATGAACACGATCGGCGGCCGTCCCTGGGCCGTGGTGGCGGGCGGCAGTGAGCGCAATGCCTTGATCGCGTCCTCGGCTGAGTCGGCGGTGACCGCGACGCGGCGGTCGAAGGCTCGGCGGCCGGTCTGCAGGGTGTGGGCGACGTCCTCGATTTGCGCGGCGGGAGCCTGCTCGAGATGGTCGGCCAAGATGGTTGCGGCCTCGCTCAGCGCCGTATCGTTGCGTGCCGACAGCGGCAGGATGTGGCCGTGGGGGGGCAACGTCGGCCGCCGCGCGGGTTGCGGCGCTTCTTCCAGGACCACGTGGACGTTGGTGCCGCCGACGCCGAACGAGCTCACGCCGGCACGGCGCGGCGTGGTGCCCTGCGCCCAGGGCAGCAGCGTCGCGGGGAAGTAGAAGGGGCTGCCGGCGAGATCGAGGTGCCGGTTGGGGCGCGTGAAGTTGGTGAGCGGCGGGATTTCGCGATGCCGCAGCGCCATCACCGCCTTGATCAGGCCGGTCGCGCCGGAGGCGGCGTCGAGATGGCCGACATTGGCCTTCACCGAGCCCAGCGCACAGTAAGGCTGCTCGACCTTCTGCGCGCCGAAGCCGTGCAGCAGCCCGTCGAACTCGATGGGATCGCCGAGCGGCGTCGCCGTGCCGTGGCACTCGACATAACCGATAGTGCGGGCGTCGATGCCGGCGGCGGCGATCGCCGAAGCGATGACCTCCGACTGGCCGCGCACGCTGGGTGCCGTGAAGCCCACCTTGTCGGCGCCGTCGTTGTTGACCGCACTGCCGCGGATCACAGCGTGGATGTGGTCGCCGTCCTCGATCGCGTCGCTGAGCCGCTTCAGCAGCACGACGGCCACGCCGTCGCCGAACACGGTGCCGCCAGCGCCGTCGTCGAACGGCCGGCAGACGCCGTCGGGCGAGACAATGCCGCCTTCCTGGTGCAGGTAGCCGCGCTTCTGTGGGAAGGTGATCGAGACGCCGCCTGCCAGCGCCATGTCCGATTGGTACATCAGCAGGCTCTGGCATGCCTGGGCCACGGCCAGCAGCGAGGTCGAGCAGGCGCTCTGCACCGTCATCGCCGGACCGCGCAGGTTGAGCTTGTACGCGATGCGGGTGGCCAGCGTGTCGGACAGCGCGCCCAGCAGCGTGTCGTAGGAGCCGACCTGGTAGTCGCTGGCGAAGCCGTCGACGCTCTGCCGCTCGGCCAGCACGTTGGTCAGCAGGTAGGTGTTCATGCTCGAGCCGGCGAACACGCCGATCGAGCCGGGATACTTCGCGGAATCGTAGCCCGCGTCTTCCAGCGCGGCCCACGCGCATTCCAGCATCAGCCGGTGCTGCGGGTCGGTGAGGGCGGCCTCACGCGGCAGCATGGCGAAGAACTCGGCGTCGAACTTGTCGACGTTCTTCAGGATCGGCCGGGCCCGCACGAAGTTGGGGTCGTGGCGCACGTCGGGGCCGAAGGAATCCTCGAGCTCGGCCTCGGTGAAGCGCCCGATCGAGGTCTTGCCGCTGCGCACGTTCGCCCAGAACTCGGCGGCGTCGTCGGCGCCGGGGAAGCGTCCGGCCAGGCCGACGATGGCGATGGCGTTTTCCGGCAGCTCGTCGCTCATCGCGCCAGCCGACTGCGCTGCATCCTCTTCAGCGCGTCCGCCTGCTGCTGCGCGCGGCGGCGGGCGGCCGGGTGGAGCGAAGTATCGCGCCCTTCGATGGCGCGCGCCAGGTCGCGGATGTTGGGATGGCGGAACAGAGCCACCACGTTGACGCCGGGCCAGATACGCTCGATCGCGGCATGGGCCTCGACCAGCTTCAGCGAGGTGGCGCCGAGATCGAAGAAGTTCGTGTCGGCGCCGACGTTGCGCACGCCCAGCTTGCTCCCGAAGATCTCGCGCAGCCAGCGCTCGGTGTTGTCCTCGGCGGGCTGCACGGTTTCGGCCTGCAGCGGATGCAGCTTGGGCAGGCGGTCGTGGTCGACCTTGCCGCAGGTCTTGAGCGGGAACTCGTCGAGCACGACGATGCGCGCCGGCCGCATGTGCGGGGGTAGGGTGCGGAGCAGGTCGTTGCGCGCCTCCGACGCCAGCATCGAGGGGTCGCTGTTGGCGGCGGCGCCCTTGATGTAGGCGGTGAGGACGTGGCTGTCGTCGACCTTGCTCGCGGTGACGACAGCGTCGGCGATACTGACGCTGCGTCGCAAGGTCTCCTCGATCTCGCCGAGCTCGACCCGCTTGCCGTCGATCTTCACCTGACGATCGCGCCGACCAATGTAGTCGAGCGCGCCGTCCGGACGTCGTCGCGCGAGGTCGCCGGTCCGGTAGAGCGTCGCTCCGGGGTGAAAGGGATCGGGCACGAACGTGGCTGCCGTCCGGCGGGCGTCCCCGAGATATCCCGAGGCGAGGCCCAGTCCACCAGCATAGAGCATACCGATCTCGCCATCCGCCACCGGCTTCATGTCGTCGTCGAGCAGGCGCACGTAGGTGCCGCGGATCGGCGTGCCGATGGGTACCGGCCCGGCGCCCCAGCCGGCCTTCGGCATCCGGTAGCAGCAGGTGAAGGTCGTGTTCTCGGTCGGGCCGTAACCGTTGATGAGCTGGCAGTTCGGCAGCTTGGCCTGGGCGCGCCGCACATGGGTGGGCGACAGCACGTCGCCGCCGGCCAGGATCTGGCGCATGTCCCGCAACGCCCCGAGCTGATGGTCGACCAGCAGATGGAATAGCCCGGCGGTGAACCAGGCCGTGGTGACGCCGTGGCGCTGTATCGTGTCGGCGATCTGCTGCAGGGAGGCTCGATCCTCCTCGACGAGGACGCCCCGCGCACCGTGCAGCAACGTGCCCCAGATCTCGAACGTGCTGGCGTCGAAGGGCAGCGGGGCTGCGTGCAGGAACACCTCGTCGGCGGCGAAGCGCGCGTAGGTCTGGTCGGTCACGAGGCGGACCACGGCGCGATGCGGCACGGCGGCTCCCTTCGGGCGGCCGGTCGAGCCCGACGTGTACATCAGGTAGGCAATGTCGTCGGGACGGCAGCGATCCTCGATCGCCGATCCGTCCTCGCGCTCGCATGCCGCCAACGCCGCATCGAGGCCGAGCACCTGCCCTGGCAGGTCCGCTGCGTCGGGCCGGCCGGTCAGCGTGAGGCGGGCGCCGCAATCATTGAGGAGCCAGGCGAGGCAGTCGGGAGGCGCGGCGGGGTCGAGCGGCGCGTAGGCAGCGCCTACCTTGAGGGTCGCGAGAATCGCCACGATCGAGCCGACGGAGCGGCCGGCATGCAACGCGATCACATCCCCGGCGCCGACGCCTTGGCGGACAAGGTAGCGCGCGAGCTTGTTGGACCGGCGATCGAGCTCGGCATAGGTCGTCATCTGATCGCGCTGGACGATGGCGACCGAAGCCGCGGCGGCGGCTGCGCCCGCGGCAAACCGCCCGGTGATCGTTCCGCCCACATCTTCGAAGTCAAACGCATCTACGTCGCCGCCGCACGTAGCGGACGTTGCGACGCCAGGTTTTACCCCAGCCATTTATCTTACACCCTTCCCACAACACCAAGACCGTGACCTGGTGCATCGGACCCCTCCGATGCCCACGGTGGTGACCCTTCCCAAGGTCACCTCTTCCCAAGACTAACGATAGCAAAGTTTGGTGAGAGATCAACAATTTGCAACCCGCCAGCGACAACCCGGCGGATTGAATTTTTGCAATGTTCACGGGCACTTGCGCACGCATCCAGCGCGGAGAGTCCAATTGCTGTGCTTGGAAGGATGGCAATTGGGGATTGTTTGCGATGTTCGTTCGCGACGACGCGATCGGAGAGGGCTTCCAGGTTCAGCAGGAATCGGCCTGCTTGTTTCTGTAGCCTGCGCTTTCCGCCCGGCCTTTTTCATTCGGACTTCTCGGCCCTGTCTTGTGACGGGGCCGACACCGGGGCACGACCCGTCCCCGGCCGCCTGCGGATACGCGCAGAGTGAGGCGCCTGGGTGCGGCCGTCACGGATGTGCGCAAGACATGCCGTGGACGGTCCCGAGAACGAGCCCGTCTCAACCGTGCGCCGAATAGCGACGCCGGACCAGACACTTGACGACGCCTGAGTCACAGAGCGCGCTGGGCTGTGCGAGTCGAACGACGAGACGACGAAGGAAAAAGCCTTGTGGAATAGGGCTCAAGAGCTTCCGTGCGACAAGCGGGTGCACAGAAAATGTCCCGTTCAGGTGTGCACTCGTGCGCGCCCAACCGGTTGAAATCGCAGCATCTTCGGCGTGCGGAGAGCCGAAATCGAGGCGTTTGTGACGCGCGGGTTTTCAGTCGGGCGTGACGCCGAAGCGGCGCTGCCAGAAATCGCGGGACCGGCGCTCGCCGACGTCGCAGCCCAGCTCGTATTCGGGTCGTACGAAGCGTGTGTAGTCGTCGTCGGCCTTGACCGCAGGACGGCCGTTACCGCCGCTTCCCGATTGCGCGAGTTCGACGCCGTCGCGCGGCGCGCCGAGCTCGCGGATGTCGAAGTCGTTCAAAGGTCCGATATCGGCCACTTCCTGCAGGAGCTTCTTGCGGACCGCGCGGGGGAAGTCCTCGAAGCTGCGCGCGACCTCGACGAAGGAGCGCGGCCCGCCGGTGACGCAGTGCAGATAGTACTTGTCGAGATCGTCCTCGGCCGGGAAGCCGAACGGGTTGGGCCGGCCGTTCATGATCGGCAGCCCGTTGATGATGATCCGCTGCTTCAGTGCATCATGGCGGATCTCGGTGACAAGGCCGCCATCGTTGTTCGATCCGTCGCCCGAAATGTCGAGCACCTTGCGGTCGGCGTCATAGGGGTTGCGGCCATACATGGGAATGGCATAGCGGATGGCGCCGCTGATCGAGGTGCGTCGCGCGATCGAGATCGGGGCGTCGGACAGGCGCTGGCGGAAGTCCGCGATGGCAGCTTCCGAATCGAGCAGGCTCCAGTCGATCAGCAGCTTCTGGATCCACGAGTCCGACCATTCGAAGTAGGCGACGGCGATGCGCCCGTGATTGCCGCCCAGGATCGCCTTGACGATGACCGGGTCTTTGAACGCCTCGACATAGCCCTGGCGCTGCAGCCTGGCCTCGTCGGGGTCGATGCTGCCGGAGATGTCGATCGCCAGCACCAGCGCGAGGTCGACTTCCTTGCGCTCCTGGGCTGCCGCCGGAAGCGTCAGGAGAAGAAGGGCGATCAGACCAACCAATCGGGCCACGGCGACCTCCGCGTTCGTTACGCTTCAGAGGCAAGAACCATACCGCTCGTCCCGCGCTGGTGTCAGCCCGCCACTGGACGAGGGGTGGCGGCGGTCGCTAGCCTCCACGGCAAGAGGAAACGGAGGAAGCTCATGGATTTGACGCTCAGCAGGGAAGACGAAGACTTCCGCACCGAGGTTCGGCATTTCCTCGACGAGAACCTGACCCAGGATCTGCGGGAGGCCGGGCGCAAGACCACGGGGGTGTTCGCCGACTATGCCGCCGGGATGCGGTGGCACAGGATCCTGGCGCGCCGCGGCTGGTCGGCCCCGAGCTGGCCCCGGGAACACGGTGGCACCGGCTGGAGCGCGACCCAGCGCTACATCTTCGCCCGCGAATGCATCGCAGCCGACGCACCCCGCATCTTCGCCATGGGACTTCGCATGGTCGGGCCGGTGATCATGAAGTTCGGCACGCCGGAGCAGAAGCAAAAGTACCTGCCGCGCATCGTGTCGGGCGACATCACTTTCTGCCAGGGCTATTCCGAGCCGGGCTCGGGTTCCGACCTCGCCAGCCTCAAGACCCGTGCCGACCGCGACGGCGACGACTATGTCATCAACGGCACCAAGATCTGGACGACCGGCGCCCATGTCGCCGATCACATGTTCTGCCTGGTGCGGACCTCCACCGAGGGCAAGCCGCAGGACGGCATCTCCTTCGTACTGATCGATTCGATGACGACGCCGGGTCTCACCGTCTCGCCGATCTTGACCCTGGCTGGCGACCACGAGGTCAATCAGGTCTTCTTCGACA
The DNA here is from genome assembly GCA_044377795.1 of Reyranella sp. GTDB lineage: Bacteria > Pseudomonadota > Alphaproteobacteria > Reyranellales > Reyranellaceae > Reyranella. The sequence continues at coordinate 6,704 of JBILYJ010000253.1, forward strand.
ATGTCCGCACGCCGGTTGCCAACCGCATTGGCCCCGAGAACGCCGGCTGGACGGTCGCCAAGTACCTGCTTGAATTCGAGCGCGGCGGCGAAGCCTACACGCCCAATCTCTACGCCCGGCTCGAGGACGTGAAGCGCATCGCGCGGGAGGAGGCAGCCGACGGGTCGGGCCGGCTGATCGCCGAGCGCGGGTTCGTCGAGCGGCTGGCGGAGGCCGAGATGGACATCCAGGCGCTGGAGATGATCGAGATGCAGGTCCTGTCCGACCTCAGCCGCGGCCGCAATCCCGGTGCGGTTTCCTCCTCGATGAAGATCAGGGGCAGCGAGACCTTGCAGAAGCTCGACCATCTCGGGGTCGAGGCGCTCGCCTGGTACGCCGCGCCCTTCGAACCCGAGGCGCGCGAGCTCGGCCACAACGAGCCGACCGTGACGCCCGAGTGGGGGGTCAGCGCGATGCCGCTGTATCTCAACAACCGGGCCGCGACGATCTATGCCGGCTCCAACGAGGTCCAGCGCAATATCATCGCCAAGGCGGTGCTGGGTCTGTGAGCGTCTGTCATAAGGCCCTTGTA
>JBILYJ010000254.1:0-7270 GCA_044377795.1 Reyranella sp.
AGGGGGTAGCAGGATGCCGGACGTGAAGGCGGCGAAGGATGAGCGGCGCGGGGATTACAAATGGTGGATGCCGGTCGCGAGCCGGTGGTCGGACTGCGACGCCTATGGCCACGTCAACAACGCCGTCTACTACAACTGGTTCGACACGTCGCTCACCACCCTCGCCATCGAGCGGGGAATCCTTCGGGCGCCGGGCCAGACTTCGATCGGGCTGTGCATCGCCAGCGGCTGCGAATTCCTGGCCCCAGTCGACTTTCCCCAGACCGTCGATGTCGGCATCCGCCTTGGGCGCATCGGCAACAGCTCGCTGCGTTACGAACTCGCGATCTTCATCAGGGAAAGCGAGGCGCCCGCCGCCGTCGGGCACTTCATCCACGTCTATGTCGATGCCGCGACCCGCCGGAGCGTGTCGCTTAGCGACGCACAGAAAGCGGCGGTGGCGGACCTGCTGGCGGCCTGAGGCCAGACAGTCCGTGCGGTGATGCCGGGAAAGCGCGCCCACACGTATCCACTTGCCAGGAGATCGGCCTAGAGGCAAACGCGCATCACATAGCTTTCCGGGAGGACGCCCATGTCAGACAAGACTCTTGCCGTCAGTCGCTTCCCAGTTCCCGCCCTCGCCGACATGCCGGCCGACATCCGCGAGCGCATCGAGAAGGTGCAGGAGAAGTCGGGATTCATCCCCAACGTCTTCCTCGTGCTCGCGCATCGGCCCGACGAATTCCGTGCCTTCTTCGCCTATCACGACGCGCTGATGGACAAGCCGGGCAACCTGAGCAAGGCCGAGCGCGAGATGATCGTCGTGGCGACCTCGACCCTCAACCAGTGCCAGTATTGCGTGATCGCCCACGGCGCGATCCTGCGCATCCGCGCCAAGGATCCGCTGATCGCCGACCAGGTCGCGATCAACTACCGCAAGGCCGACATTTCGCCGCGCCAGAAGGCCATGCTCGACTTCGCCGTGAAGGTGAGCCAGTCCGCTCATCTCGTCGGCGACGACGACATGGAGACGCTGAAGCAGCACGGCTTCGACGAAGAGGATGTCTGGGACATCGCCGCCATTGCGGCTTTCTTCGGCCTGTCGAACCGCATGGCCAACGTCACCAGCATGCGCCCGAACCCCGAGTTCTATTCGATGGGGCGCGGCTGAGGGCGACGCGCCCCCCTCACCTCGCCGCGAGCCGCAGGCTGGCAACGGCCGGGAGGACCACCAGAACGAACCGCACCATGCCCCGGGAAATGCGGAGGATCGCGGCGGTGCCTACGGCTGCGCCCAAGGAATGAAAATGTCGGTTGTGAAGATCGACGGCATCGTCATAATTCTGCCAATGTCTGCTCGGCAGCCCCCGTCCCAGATGCGCGCCTTTGTGCTGGTGGCGGCACTGTTTGCGCTGACGTTGGCGATCCTTCAGCCGCTGGCACACGCGGTCATGCTCCGCACGGGCGGACCGGAGGCGACGGCGGCCCTGTGGGGTGCGATCTGCCAACCCACGGCCGATGGCGAGGCGGAGGGGTCCGGCTCGTCCCCCGCGAAGGTCCACGACTGCTGCTTCGGCCTCGCCCATACGCCCGTCCTGCTGGGCCCAGCGGTTGCTGGCATCTTCGTCGACCAGGTCCCGGCCTCGGATCGTGTCCCATCCCGGCATCATCATCCAACGACCGGCGCGATCCGCGACGGCCCACAACAGCCCCGCGCGCCACCGCTTCCGAAAGACTGACACTTCATCGTGCAACGCGCGCGTGCCTGGCGCGCGTGAGCCTCTGCGTCAGCCAATCAAGGAAGCAATAAATGTTGTCGATTCCCTGGGCGACTTCCGTCGCCTTTGCGGGCCTGGCCTTTGTGCCTGCGCTCGCTCTACCGCCAGCCGCTGTTTCTCTGGCCAACCTCGCGGGAAGCTCTCTCTTCCCGGCCTTCTCCAGTGCCTGCAAGCGTACGGTTGGCTGGAAGCGCTCGACCGATTCGGCGGCCACCTTCAGCGTCATGACGGCTGGAGGCACTCATGCGCGCTAGGCCTGTCACAGCATCCCATCCCGTCGAGAATGGCGTTGCGATCGTTTCCTCTGGAAGCCGCAATGCTCCACATCGCCGTCTGGAAGGCCGTTCCGGCGCCGCGAAGCTTCTTCTCGGGTCAGGGCTGGCACTTCTGACCATGCCGGCGTTCGCCCAGACCGCTGACCAGCCACCAGCGGCGCCCGTGGTCTTCCCGCCTGTGCTCGTTCAGGGCTCGGGTGTGCCGATCGAAGAGACCACCGCCGGCCCAGTGCAGGGATTTCGTGCGCTCACGGCGAAGTCTTCCACCAGGACCGCGACGCCGATTGAGCAGCTGCCCCAGAACATCAACGTCATTACGCGTTCGCTCATCGACAGCCAGCTTTCGATCACGCTCAGCGATGCCGTCCGGAACGCCAGCAACGTGCAGCCCGTCGACACGCGGATGATCGGCAATGTCGAGCAGGCCCCGGTGAAGATCAGGGGTTTCGGCGCGGAACTCTGGACCGACGGCTTCGCCGGCAACCTGTTCATCGCGGGCGACCGCGACGGACTGGTGAACGTCGAACGCGTCGAGGTCCTGAAGGGCCCCAGCGCAGTGGTCTATGGCGGCGGCTCCGGCGCGCCGGTCGGCGGCGTGCTCAACGTCGTCTCGAAGATGCCGACTGACACGGCGAAGTATCAGTTCGGCACGACGTTCGGCAGCTACTGGTACGCCAACCCCTACATCGACGTGAACCAGCCGCTGAACGAGGAAAAGACTATCCTATTCCGCCTCACGTCAGAATATACCGGCGCCAGCAGCTTCATCGACGTTCTGAATTCCCGCCGCTTCAGCGTCAATCCGACGCTTACGCTGACCAACAAGACGGACACGACCCTGACGCTCCAGGGCTTCGTGTCGCAGGCCTACCAACAGGCCTATCCTGGCCTGCCCGTCAGCGGCACGGTCACGGGAGACTACACCGTCAACCGGAGCCTGTACTTCGGTGATCCCAACATCATGCCGAGCTACTCGAAGATGTATGGCGTGACCGGAACACTGGACCATCGCATCGACGATGTCTGGTCGGTCAACGTCAAAGCGCGGTGGAGCAGGTCGGAGATGCAGCAGAACTCCCAAAGCGCCTTCCTCGATCCCACCGGTACCGGGGGCACACCGTTGTTTCCGCCGTCGACATTCGATGTCAACAACATCGAGGTGTACGACCAGCAGCAGGAGATCAGCATCAATCCGACGGTTCAGGCGAAGTTCTCGACGGAGTCGACGAAGAACACGCTGCTGATCGGTGGTGACTTCAGCCGCGTCCGCGACTGGGGGTTCATGAACGTCGATACGAATGGCAACTTCTGCTTTCTCATCGGGTTCGGCTGCACGCCCTCCCTCGCGAACCTGCAGAATCCGTCGTTCACGACGCCCTATACGTTCCCCGTGCCGGGACGTGGAGAAGGCGTTTCGTTCTTCAACTTCAACAACACCTATCTGACGACGGGCTTCTACGCGCAGCTGCAGTCGACGATCAATGAACGCTTCCATGTTCTGGCCGGTGCCCGCCTGGCGTCGATCGACATCACCTATAACGAGTTCGCCACCGGTGCCATGGTGACGCGCGTGACCCAAGCGACCCGGCTGCTTCCCCGCGCCGGCATCGTCGTGGATCTGGTCAAGGGGCTGTCCCTGTACGGCAGCTACTCCCAGGGCATGAAGTGGGTGCCGTTCTCGCAGACATTCGCCCAGCCGGCGCCCGAGTTTTCCACGCAGTACGAAGCCGGCGTGAAGCTCAACATCAACGATACCTTCACCGGGACCATGGCGCTCTTCCAGATCGAGCGCACGAACGTCCCGGTCCGGCTGACCGCCCTTTCCGCCACCCTCACCCAGCAGACATCGCGCGGCTTCGAAGCCGACTTCCTTTACCAGCCCAATCGCAACTGGAGCGTGCTGGCGAGCTACGGTTACACGAGTGCGATCTTCGCCGACCCCGCCGGGGCAGGCATTCCTGCGGGCTACCGGCTGCCCTTCGTCCCGGAACACTCGGGGCGCTTCTGGCTGAACTACCAGTTCGACGAGGGCGTGGCGCCGGGGCTCAGCCTGGGCGCCGGCATCTACGCCGCCTCCAACCAGTATGTGGATGCGACCAATCTCTGGCAGACCGCCGGCTACTATACGATCGATGCGAAGATCGGATACGAGACCGACAAGATCAGGGCCGTCGTTTCGGCCAAGAACCTGACGAACAACCAGTACTTCGTGCCGTACAGCTGGCTCGGCGGACAGGTCGCACCGGGAGCGCCGCTCTCGGTCTATGGCCAGCTGGCCTTCAAGTTCTGACGAGAAGGCCGCCATGTCCCTGACACGACGTCAATTCTCCGCCGCGGCCGCCACGGCCGCGGCGGCCCTTCAGTTGCCGGGACATGTCCTGGCGCAACAGTCGGGCGGCACCGGGCCGTCCGCCGAAGCCGGGCACAAGGAGGTGGATCACGACATGTCGTCCATGCCCGCCCATTGGATGGGATCGGAGCAGATCGCCTTCCTGATCTATCCGCAGTTCACGGCGCTCGACATGGTCGGCCCGCATCACATGCTGACAAGCCTGATGGGTGCCAAGGTCCATCTCGTCGCCAGGACGCGCGACCCGGTGCAGAGCGACACCGGCCTGGCCGTGATGCCTTCCATGACCTTCGACGAATGTCCGGCCGACCTCGACATCATCTGCGTGCCCGGCGGCTCGCAGGGCACGCTCGCAGCGATGAAGGACGAAGCGACCATGCTTTTCCTCAAGGACCGCGGGAACCGGGCGAAGTACGTCACGTCGGTGTGCACCGGTTCGCTGCTCCTGGGCGCAGCCGGGCTGCTCGCCGGATACAGGGCGACGTCACATTGGGCCACCAAGGGTCTTCTGCCGATCTTCGGCGCCACGCCCTCAGACGGCAGGGTAGTCACCGATCGCAACAGGATCACGGGAGGGGGCGTGACGGCAGGGATAGACTTCGGCCTGGCGATCGTGGGGCGTCTCCGGGATCGTCAGTATGCGGAAGGCGTCCAGCTCATCGCAGAGTACGATCCCAAGCCCCCCTACTCGGCAGGCACGCCCGAGAGCGCGCCCCCCGAGGTCACTGCGATGATCGAAGGCATGTTCACCGGATTCGTCGCCGAAGCTGAGAAGACGGGTCGCACTGCATTCGCCAGGTTCGGGAATCGGTGACGCAATGATGTTTGGGCATACGCTTCCGGCAGGCAGACAGCGATATGCCGCCGTTGTCGTCAAAGGCCGTCGCGGGCCTGCCGGGGAGAGAGGCCGAACCGGCGCCGGAAGGCCGTGGCAAAGTTGGCTGCGCTCGAGTAGCCAGCTTCGTGAGCGGCCTGCGCGACACTGATGCCCTCGCGTTCCAGCAGGCGCCGTGACCGGTCGAGCCGACGCGACCTCACGTACTCGAAGATGGCGATGCCATGCACGGCGGCAAACTGGCGTTGCAGCGTGCGCGTGCTGACGCTTGCCTCACGCGCGAGTTCGGCAAGCGACGGCGTCTCGTGCGACGCGTGGTCCAGCCTTTCGCGTACCGCCCACATCCGCCGGTGGTCGCCCGGACGGCTACCACTGCCGACCAGACCGCGTGAATCGACAAGAAGGGACAGCGATTCCACGACGATGTCGATCGCGCGACTTTCGAGATAGAGCTTTTGCAACCCGCCGGCGTAGAGAGGCGTACCGAGGACCCGGTCGGCCAATCCCATGAGCCTCGCCGACGGGCGCCACTGGGCGTGCCACCTGTGCCGGCGCGCGAGCGAGGCCATCGAAGCGCGATCGGCTCCGCTGCCGTCGAGGATGCTTGCTTCCAGCCATTCTGGCGATGCCATCACGTTGACCATGCGCGCGTGGTCTCCTTGCACCGCATGCTTCTGCCAGAGATCCGCCTCCGACAGCACGAAGGTGGTGGCACTCGGTCCGGCGCCGCTGGCGAGGGATATCCGGCCAAGTGTCGCCTGCCACCCGCCACTGAGGACGATCGAGAAGTTGAGGCTCTGATGCTTTTCCATCCGCGTCGTCACGGTGTGTTCGTACCGTGCGTCCGAGGCGTGGACGAGGAGGCCAGCCCGCACTTCGCGCAGGTGGAACTTGCCTTCGGCCACCGTCGTCGCCGCGTCGAGCGCCGCCCCCATCGCGCGATAGTCGTTGCCGACCAGCCGGGAGAGCGCGACAAGATCCTCGTGCCGAATCTTGGAGCGTTGGGACTCGTTCGAGGACGGAAGCAAGGCCATGGCCTTAGTCTAGCCTCGCGGGGCGCCTGCTCAAACATCTTTGGCGGGCTCGCAATCGCCGCGGCGCTGGAGTGCCGTCGCAATGCCATGGTTTAGTGTGCCATCCTCGATGCGCGCGATAGTTCCCCGAAACTGCGGATGACCGCTCTCAGCACCTGCAAGGCCGTGCCGAACCGGGTTCCTTCGATCGGCCGGACTATTGTCTTCTTTGCCGCGCTGTTCGCCATCACGCTCAACGCCTTCCTGCCACTTGCGCATGCGGTCTCGATGCGGGTCGCGTGGAGCGGCGAGATCACCGCCGACGGACTCGCGACCCGCGCGCTGTGGCCGGTCCTCTGTCAGGCCATGGGCGAGGCGGATGCCGACACCGGCATGCCGCCGCCGTCCGCCGGCAAAGCCCATGAATGCTGCCTCGGCTTCCCGAACACCTGGATGCTGGTCGATGACGGCGGGATTGGCCCACGCATCGACCGTCTCCTCGCGGAGCCGAGCAAGCCCGTCGGACCGCGCTACTTTTCTTCGTCGGGCATCCGCGGCGATCCCCTCCAGCCCCGCGCCCCTCCCTTCCTCGTCTGAACCCGAAACTGCGCGGTCGGCCTCTCGCCCGCGTATCGTCGATTCACTCGAAGGAAGACATCATGTCCACGATTCTCAAGGCGACCGCGGTCGCCCTTGCCGGCCTCGCATTCGTGCCGGCCATTGCTCGCGCCCAGACCGCCCCCGGCCCGGTGCAGTCGCCCGCCACACCAGCCGTCCCTGTAGCGACAGGCGCAGGCACCGAACTCAGGCTGGCGCCCGTAGTGGTCAGCGCCACGCGCAGCGAGCGAACGCTGACCGACCAGCCGATGAGCGTCACCGTCGTCGACAAGACGGAGATCGAGCAGGTGCCCGCACAATCGCTCGATGACGTGCTGCGCACGGTTCCCGGCATCAACCTGCCCCTGACGGCAAGCTACCAGGTCCATCCGACGGCGAACTTCATTTCGATGCGCGGCCTGGGCGGCGGCCATCACATCGTG
>JBILYJ010000255.1:0-7218 GCA_044377795.1 Reyranella sp.
CTGGTAGTTGCCCCAGTCGCTCTTGCCCGAGATGAAGGTCGAGGGCTGGTCGACGGTGCGGCCGGTGAAGATCTCGAGTTCGGGCGTCACGCGGCCGCTGGTGCGGGCGCGATACCAGTTGAGGCCGCCCTGGAAGCCGGTGCGCTCATACTCGCCGGCATAGACCGCGAGCTCGTCGTCGGTGAGCCACTTGGCGGCCGCGATCTCCTCGGCCGTCGGCATCTCCTTGGCGACCGTCTCGGCCATGCCCTCGGCAAGGTCCATGATGTAGTAGGTCGGCATCTTCGCCAGTTCCTCGGCGGTCCAGCCCTTCAGCTCGTAGGGCTTGTTCGCCTTCCAGTCAGCGCTCTTGTAGTGATAGTAAGCGCGCAGGAAATTGTGCAGCCCCTGCCTGGGGTGCCACTGCTCCTCGTTGGCTTCGCGCGTCGACTGGTACCACTGGTAATGCTTGCGCGGGCGCGGCAGCGCCGCCAGCGCCGCGTGGACGTCCGGCGCCCTGGCAGGGGCCGGCTTGCCGGCCGTGTCGAAGGGCACGGAAGAGGGTCCCGAAAAGGGGGCGCTCATCAGCACCATGCGCTTGAAGATGTCGGGCCGCACCAGCGAGGCGTAAGAGGCGACCGAGGAGCCGAAATCATGCCCGACCGCGGCCTCGGCGGTGCGATGGCCGAGCGCATGGAGCACGCCGATCGCGTCGCGCAGAAGGTTGGTGAAGCGGAAGCCGATCTGGTCGGCATCGAAGTCGGCGCTCCAGCCCGTGGTACGGCCATAGCCGCGCAGGTCGGGCGCGATGACGTGATAGCCCGCGTCGGCCAGTGCCGGCATGACCTTGCGCCAGCTGTAGGCGATCTCGGGGAAGCCGTGGAACAGCATCACGGCCGGCGCCTTCTTGTCGAAGCCGGCTTCGAGCACGTGGATGTCGAGGCCGTTGATGCCGGGCAGGATGCGGGCGCGAACGCCGGCGGGGAGGACGGAAGCGGGGAGCGGTTGCATGGGGCGAGCCTACGCCGACCGCGACAGGAATGGCAGATCAGTCGTGAAGTCAGCTCTGTGAACGGTCCGCCATGCGGTTATCCGAGGGTCATGCGATAGAGGGGGCGTCGAATCCCTCGTGCCCGATCGACGCCGTGGGCCAAGTCACCTTCGGCATCTGACCGGTGCGGTCATAGGCGTCGGCGACGCGCTCGACACATTTCTCGAAGGCAGTCGACTGAGGCTTGATGCCCTGGTCCAGGCAGGCTTTCTCCGCGATGGCGAGGGTGTGACCGGATCGGGCCTGCACCTGCGGGGCAAGGGCTACCAGAGCTGCCGCAGCGCCGACGCTGACGAAGACCGTATTGAGGTGCTTCATCGGATACTCCGTGTTCTTGAGGGACGCGCGCCGCGTGAACAGTCGCCGCGGATCCCAACCGACTACTGGTGGGCGATATCCCGGTCGTACTGCGGCTCGTCGGTGAACATGAGCAGGCGACGGGCGTGGGTTTCGCGTTCCATGCAGTTCTTGTAGCCGGAGGTTGCCGGCGACAAGCCATAGTCGAGGCACGAGTCACGCGCATCGGCGGTCACGCGTGCCATCGTGTAGGCGATCTCGGGCCTGCCCCATTCCAGGGCGCGCGTCGCCTGCGACAGGCAGTATTCGTAGCCTTCGGTCTTCGGCGTAATGCCCTGCTCCCGGCATATGCGGTCGGCCTGGCTCTGGGCCGAGGCCGGCGGAACCGGCGGGGCGAAGGCCACGATCCCTGCCATGATGAACACGCTTCCCAGCGCCAGGCCGGCATTCAGCTGGTTGCGAGTCATTGTTCGGCTCCCGTTGAATGGTTGCGATCAGGTACTGGACAAACGTCCTGAATCGCCAACGGGTTGCGGATACAAACGATACAATCGTCTGCGCTTGCCCCGGTTCCGCCTCAATCCGGGCCGGTCAGTAGCTCTTCGGCAGTCCCAGCACACGCTCGGCGACGTAGCACAGGATGAGCTGCTCGCTGACCGGCGCGATGCGGGCGATCATGACCTCGCGCAGGAAGCGTTCGACGTGGAACTCCTTGGCGTAGCCGTAGCCGCCATGGGTCAGGATCGCGCGTTCGCAGGCGTCGTAGGCGGAGCGGGCGCCGAGATACTTGGCCGAATTGGCCTCGGCGCCGCACTCCTTGCCGTTGTCGTACAGCCAGGCCGCCTTGAAGGTCAGCAGGTTGGCCGCCTCGAGCTGCATCCAGCTCTCCGCCAGCGGATGCTGGATCGCCTGGTTCTTGCCGATCGGCCGGCCGAACACGACGCGCTCCTTGGCGTACTGCGTCGCCTTGGCCAGCGCCACCTTGCCGATGCCGATCGCCTCGGCGGCGATCAGGATGCGCTCGGGGTTGAGCCCGTGCAGCAGGTAGTGGAAGCCCTTGCCCTCTTCGCCGATGCGGTCTTCGAGCGGGACCTTCAGCCCGTCGATGAACACCTGGTTGGTGTCGATCGCCTTGCGGCCCATCTTCTCGATCTCCCGCACCTCGATCTTGCTGCGGTCGAAGTCGGTGTAGAAGAGCGACAGTCCGTCGGTCGGCCGCTTGCACTTCTCCTTCGGTGTGGTGCGGGCGATCAGCAGCATCTTGTCGGCGACCTGCGCCGTCGTGGTCCAGGTCTTCTTGCCGTGGACGACATAGCCGTTGCCGTCGCGCTCGGCCTTGGTCTCGAGCGCCGTGGTGTTGAGGCCGGCATCGGGCTCGGTGACGGCGAAGCAGCCCTTCACCTTGCCCTTGATGATGTCGGGCAGGATGCGCTTCTTCTGCTCCTCGGTGCCGAACACCACGATGGGGTTGGGGCCGAACACGTTGAGATGGATCGCCGAGGCGCCCTGCAGCGCCGCGCCCGACTCGGCCACCGCCTGCATCATGATCGAGGCCTCGGTGATGCCGAGGCCCGAACCGCCATATTCCTCCGGCATCGCGATGCCCAGCCACCCGGCGTCGGCCATCGTGCGGTAGAAATCTTCCGGGAAGCCGCCTTCCCTGTCTTTCTTCAGCCAGTATTTTTCGTCGAAGCCGGCGCACAGCTTGGCGACACTGTCCTTGATCGCGAGCTGGTCTTCGGAAAAGGCGAAATCCATTGGTCGTGTCCTAACGATTGAGGCCGAGGAAGCTCATCATGAGCCGGTTGAACGGCTCGGGCCGCTCGACGTTGGGCAGGTGGCGGGCCTTGGCGATGTCTTCGTAGCGCGCGCCGGGAATCTTCGACGCGATCAGCTTGTTGCGGTCCGGCGGCGTCGCCGGATCGTCGTCGCCGCAGATCACCAGGGTCGGGATCTTGATGGTGGGCAGGCGGTCGAGATAGTCGAAATCCTGGATGGCGGCGGCGCAGCCCAGGAAGCCGGCGTCCGACGTGCCGCAGATGGTCGAATGGATCTCCTTCCACCGCGTCGGATTGGCGTCCTTGAACTCCGACGTGAACCACCGCTCCATGTTGCCGTCGGCCAGCGCCTTGACGCCGCCGGCGCGGACCGCCGCCTTGCGCTGGTCCCACAGGCCCGCCGAATCGTCGGGCGAGGAGGGATGGGTGTCGCACAAGGTGAGCGAATGCAGGCGCTCCGGATAGGCCAGCGCAAAGCCCTGGCCGATCATGCCGCCGATCGACAGGCCGATGTAGTGGACCTTCCAGATGCCCAGCACGTCGAGCGCGCCTTTCACGTCGCCCGCCAGCTCGTCCATCGTGTAGTCGCCCTCGACCGGCTGGCTGCCGCCATGCCCGCGCATGTCGAGCCGCAGCACGCGGTAACCCGCCGCCAGCAACGGCACCAGCTGCTCGGTCCACATGCCGCCGTCGGCGGCCAGCGAATGCGTGAAGCAGACCGCCGGCGCATTCTGCGGTCCGGCGAGATCGAAGTAGATTTTACGTCCGTCGAGATTGAGCAGCATGTAGAGCCCTCATGTCATCCTGAGCAGAGCGAAGGATCTCGCGCTGGCTGAAGGTGCCGTCTGACCGCAATGCGAGGTCCTTCGCTGCGGTCCAGGGCGGGGGCGATCCCGCCCGAGACGACGGGTAAAATCACATCGCCGAGATGCCGCCATCGATGATCACTTCCGAGCCGGTCATGAAGCTCGATTCATCGGAGGCGAGGAAGACGATCGCCCAGCCCACTTCCTCGGGGCGGCCGAGGCGGCCGATCGGGACCTGCTTGCCGAGCTTCTGCTGCATCAGGTCCTGGCCGAAGCGGTCGCGATACTTGTCGAGGATCGGCGTGTCGATGAAGGTCGGATGCACCGAATTGCAGCGGATGTTGTAGCCCGACTTGGCACAGTGCAACGCCACCGACTTGCTCAAGAGGCGGACGCCGGCCTTGGCCGAATTGTAGGCCGCCATGTTGGCGCCGGCGATGATGCCGGAAATCGACGAAATGTTGATCACCGAGCCGCCGAGGCGTGCCGTGTGCTTCTTGATCTCGGCGACGCCGTGCTTGCAGCCCAGGAACACGCCGTCGAGGTCGATCGCGTGGACCTTGCGCCATTCCTCGAGCGTGATCTCCTCGACGGTCTTGCTGAGGCCGATGCCGGCGGAGTTCAGCAGCACGTGGATGGCCCCGAACTTGTCGACGGTTTCCTGGATCGCGGCCTTCCAGTTGTCCTCGCTGGTGACGTCGAGCTTGACGAAATGGCCGGCCGAGCCCAGCCGGTCGGCGACGGCCTTGCCGCGATCGACGGCCACGTCGGCCACCACGACGCGGGCGCCTTCTTTCGCCATGAGTTCGGCGGCATTGGCGCCGAGGCCCGAAGCGCCTCCGGTGATGAGCGCAACCTTGCCAGCCAGACGATCCGTCATGTCTTCTTTCCTCCCGCGGCGGCCCCCGCTCTTGCCTCGCGGTGGCCGATGTATGTCGTGGACGCCACGATGATCGCCGCGCCCACGAACGTCCAGATGTCCGAGGTCTTGCCCCAGACCGCCACGTCCATCAAGGCGGCCCAGACGATGCCCAGGAAGGTGATGGACTGCAGGGCGGAAATGTCGAGCAGGCGATAGGCCCAGGTGATGAAGAAGTAGCCCATCGTCCCGAAGAAGCCGGCAGCCAGGAACAGCAGGAGCTGGTCGGGGGTCGGCGTCTGCCAGAACCACAGGCCGAGCGGCGTGAAGCAGATCGCGCCGATCACGCTCTGCCACAGCACGACGACGGCAGGCTTGTCGCGGCCCGACACGACCTTGGCCACGAGGTTGGAGCCGGCGATCAACGGCACGGCGCAGAGCATCATGATGATGCCGGGGTTCACGGTGACGAGGCCGGGCCGCACGATGATCAGCATGCCGACAAAGCCGATGCCGACCGCCAGCCAGCGCCGCCAGTGCACGGTCTCGCGCAGGAAGATCACGGCGCCCAGAGTGACGAAGATCGGCCCGGTGAAGCCCAGCGCCGCCATGGTGGCGAGCGGCAGCCAGACCACGGCCTCGTACCACAGCGCATAGCCCGACGTGTGGAAGAGGCCGCGGAAGCAGTGGAGCTTCAGGTCCTGCGTCTTCATGCCGGCAAGGCCGGCGCGCCAGAAGAGATAGGGCGCGATCAGGGCGACGCCGGCCACCCAGCGGCCCCAGGCGACGTAGAGCGGCGGCATCTCGCTCGCCAACTCCTTCACCGAGGCGTTCAGGAAGTTGAAGAAGATGCCCGACAGCACGGCCAGGAAGAAGCCGCGGGCCGTGCGCGAGGGGATCAGGCGCGACAGCGTGTCGGGCGAATCGATGGCGGGGGCGGACATGAGCCGGCAGAGGAGGCCGATATGGGATTGGGGTCAAGGCACTGCTTTCGCAGGTCAGCCCCTCGAAGAGGCGCGAAGCCGGGAAGAGCCCAAACTCGGAACGCTGGCTTCTTGCGCTCTGCGATTATCGACGTGACAATGCCGTCGAGAGGAAAATCATGCCCGATGCCATCGCCGAGACTCCGACGCACGCGGCCCCCGGCCATCCGCTCGATCCACTGACCTCCGGCGAGATACGCCAAGCGACGGCGGCCGTGCGAGCGGCACACGATCTCGGGCCGGGCATGATGTTCGAAACGGTGAGCCTGCACGAACCCGACAAGAGCGTCGTGAATGACTTCCGGGCGGGCGCGTCGTTTCCGCGCGAGGCGTTCGTTTGCGCTTTCGACCGCACCAACGGCAAGGTCTGGGAGGCCCGGGTGGACCTCGTCACCGACAAGGTCGTCGACTGGCGGCACGTTCCCGGCGTCCGGCCGCGCATCCTGCTCGACGACATAACGCTGGTCGGAGAGGTGGCGCGGGCCGATCCCCGCTTCCGCGAGGCGCTGGCCCGGCGCGGCATAACCGACATCGAAAACGTCCAGGTCGACCCCTGGTCGGCCGGCAACTACGGGCTGCCGGACGAAGAGGGCCGGCGGCTCTCGCATACTTTCTGCTGGTACCGGAGCGAGAAGAACGACAACGGCTATGCCCACCCCATCGAGGGGCTATGTGCTGTCGTCGATCTCGACCGTGCCAAGGTGCTGCGTGTCGACGACTACGGCGTGGCCGACGTCCCGAGGCTCGATCGCAACTATGCCGCCCGCTATCGAAGCGTCTTTCGCGACGACGTGAAGCCGTTGGAAATCGTCCAGCCGGCCGGCCCTAGCTTCGTCGTCGAGGGCAACGAGGTACGCTGGCAGAAGTGGCGCTTCCGCGTCGGCTTCAATGCCCGCGAAGGGCTGGTGCTGCATGCGATCGGCTACGAGGACGAGGGACGGCTGCGGTCGGTGCTACACCGGGCAGCGTTGTCCGAGATGGTCGTGCCCTACGGACACCCCGGCGGCGGGCATTTTCGCAAGAATGCCTTCGATGTCGGCGAGTACGGCATCGGCGTGCTGGCCAATTCCCTGACGCTCGGCTGCGACTGTCTCGGCGCCATCCGCTACTTCGACGCCTGGCTGGCCGACAGCAAGGGCGATCCCTACTGCATCGAGAGCGCGGTTTGCCTGCACGAGGAGGATTTCGGCATCCTGTGGAAGCACACCGACCTGTTCACGGGCGAGGTTGACGTGAGACGCGCCCGGCGGCTGGTCGTGTCGTCGATCTCGACCATCGGCAACTACGAGTATGGTTCGTTCTGGTACTTTCACCAGGACGGCTCGATCCACTTCGAGATGAAGGCGACCGGTATCATGAACACCGCCGGCCTGCGGCCCGGCGAAGCGCCGGACTATGGGACGATCGTGTCGCCGGGCGTCTATGCCCACTACCATCAGCACGTCTTCAACATGCGCCTCGACGT